>CBCTKQ010000028.1:0-14062 GCA_965147515.1 uncultured Eggerthellaceae bacterium
CAGTTCTGCTTCACCAGCTCGGCGTAGCTGGACACGTAGTACACGATCTGAGGCATCAGGCGTCCCCAGTTTATCGAGTTCGCGCTGGACAGGGCCATTCCGTCCTCGTCCATGATGCGCTTGGCGAACGCCTCGTCGGAGAACACGCGCTTGACGGCCGTCTGGCAGTCGTCGAAGTTGCCGGTCACGGCCCAGACGCACACGTTGTCGCCGGTGGTGGTCACCATCTGCTTGCGCTGTATGTCGCTGACTCCGCCGTCGGGGAACAGCACGCCCACCTTCACGCCGTCGATGCCCTTGAAGCCTTCGAGCGCGGCCTTTCCGGTGTCGCCGGAAGTGGCAACAAGTATGCAGAAGCCATGGTCAAGCTTGCCTTCGTCGCGAAGCTTCGCGGCGCTTGCCTCGAAGAAGTTGGGCAGGCACTGCAGCGCCATGTCCTTGAAGGCGCTGGTGGGGCCGTGCCAAAGCTCGAGCATATGCGTGCCGTCGGGCAGCGTCGTTATGGGGCAGATGGCGTCGTTGTCGAAATTCGCGCCATACGAACGCTTCATGCACTCGTCCACCACGTCTTCGGGAAGGTCGACCCCGAACGCCCTGTATATGTATGCCGCGCGGTCGCGGTAGGGGTACTCGGCCAGGGCGCATATGTCCAGCAGGCTGAGCGAGGGCACGGTTTCGGGGACGTACAGGCCGCCGCCGTCGGCAAGCCCGTTGATGACGGCCTGCGTGAAGGGAACGGGCTGCGCCTCGTTCCCGCGGGTGTCCACGTACAGGTTTGTGAGGTCTTTGTTGATGTTGGCTTTGAAGAGCACTTGGAAGTCCTTCCCGCCGGGTTTGGGATGGTGCCACAAGTATACTTTATGCATCGTGCCGCAACCGTGCGGCACCTGCGAACGATACACGGAGCGGAGGGCTTGCCATGGCGAAGACCTACTCGGTGCTGGGCGATTCGATTTCCACCTTCGAAGGGGCGGTCCCTGCGGAGAACCGCTGCTACTACGACGCGGCCGACACCAACGGCACGGGCGTCGCCTCCCAGGACGAGACGTGGTGGGCGCGCGTCATCGACGCCGAAGGCGGCGAGCTGCTTGCGAACGCTTCCTTCTCGGGTTCGATGGTGCAAGGTGACGGCTTCCCCGCCGGCCGCGACGGCGCCCGTGCGAACCAGCTGCTGGGCGACGACGGCCGCGCGCCAGACGCCGTGCTGGTGTTCATCGGCATAAACGACTACGGCTGGGCCAGCCCCGAGGCCCAGTTCGCGGGCGGCTCCGAGGCCGCCCCCGCGGACGCTTCCTATGACCTTGACGGGGTAGACCCCGCAGGGGGCGCCGACGACGATGCGGCCGAGCGCTTCGAGGGCGCCTACGCGGAGATGCTGGCGAACGTGCGCGAGGTTGCTCCCTACGCCGAGATATGGTGCGTCACGCTTCTGCCGGGGAGGACGGCTGGCCAGGCAAAGGGCACCTTCTGCTACCGCCTTCGCGGAGTCGACCTGGAGGAATACAACGAGGCCATACGCAACGCCGCCGAGAAGGCCGGCGCACGCGTGGCCGACGTCGCCGAGCTTGGCTTCGACTACGACGCTGCGGACGGAACGCACCCGACGAAGGAGGGCATGGTCCAGCTGGCGGCGCTGGTCGAGGCGGCCATGTGCAAGGCGCGCGGCGACGAGGAAGGCTACGCGGCCGTCATGGGGTCCTACCCCGAGCGCCTGCGTTCGTCGCGGTTCTGCGACAAGCCGTCGTGCGTGGGGTGCCCGCACGCGTCCATCACCGACACGCGCTGGTCGTGCATGTGCGCCGACCGGCTTCCTGTCATCTGGTCCCTATCGCTTGGGCGTCGCCCTCCCGCGCTCCTCGCAAGCGCGGGAGCCTCATGCCGCATGCCCCACATACGCGAGTTAGACTAATCTAACTTTTTTCTCCAAAACTATTGACAGCCCTCCGCGGAAGGAATAAAAAGTTACCTATGGCTAACTATTGTTGGCTTCTCGATTGATGGAGGAAGAGATGGAAAACGTCATGGCGATGGATGCGTTGGCTTCGGAAACTGCGACGGCCCCGGGCGTTTGCAGGCAGCAGATGCCGCTTACGTTTTTGCGCCAGGGCGAACGGGCGCGAGTGCTCAAGGTGCGCGGCACCGACGAGCTGCACCACCATCTCGAGAACCTGGGATTCGTTCCCGGCGCAGGCCTCAGGGTCGTGTCCGAACAGGGCGGGAACGTGATCATCGAGATCAAGGGAGCGCAGATCGCCCTCGACAGGGCGGCTGCGTCGAAGGTAATCACCAACTAGAAGGGGAGGAAATGGCATCTGAAGAGAAGACGCTTCGCGAAGTTCCTGTCGGCGAAACGGCAACCGTCGTCAAGCTGGTCGGCGACGGCGCGATAAAGCGCCGCATCATGGACATGGGCATCACGAAGGGAACCACCGTCGACGTTCGCAAGGTTGCGCCGCTGGGCGACCCGATAGAGGTCACGGTGCGAGGGTTCGAGCTGTCGCTGCGCAAGGACGAGGCGCAGAACGTCCTGGTCGAATAGCGCCTGAGCAATTTTTTTGACTGCGAGTTTACCAAAGCTAACTTTTAGACCTCAGCACCTTAGTTAACTTTCAGCATTCCAAGCACTTTTATCGCTTCAAAGCGTTCAAGCAACACCAAGAAGGAGGAATTCGAGCATGTCCACGAACATCGCGCTTGCCGGCAATCCCAACTGCGGCAAGACGACCTTGTTCAACGATCTCACCGGCGCATCCCAGTACGTGGGAAACTGGCCCGGTGTGACCGTTGAGAAGAAGGAAGGCAAGTACAGGCGGGACAAGGACGTCACCTTCACCGACCTTCCGGGGATTTATTCGCTGTCTCCCTACACGCCCGAGGAGATAGTCACGCGCGACTACCTGATGAGCGACGCCCCCCACGCCGTCATCAACATCATCGATGCCACGAACATCGAGCGCAACCTTTACCTGACCACGCAAATCCTCGACCTGGGCCTTCCCACCGTGGTGGCCCTCAACATGATGGACCTCGTCAGGAAGAACGGCGACAAGATCGACATCGACCAGCTGTCCCGGCAGCTGGGATGCCCCATCGTCGAGATATCCGCGCTTCGCAACGACGGCGTGGACAAGCTGGTCGACGCCGCCCTGCAGGCCGCACGCGAAGGAGCGGTTCCCGACTGCCAGCTGCGCTTCGCACCCGAGGTGGAGGCCGCCCTGGCCGAGATCGAGGAGATAATCAGGCCGCGCGTGGCCGCGCGCTCCATACGCTGGAGCGCCATCAAGCTGTTCGAAGGCGAGCAGCTAACCATTGATTCGCTGGACATCCCGGCCGATGACCTGGCGAAGATCTCCGCGGTGCGCGAGAGGGTTGAAGGCGCCATGGACGATGACGCCGAGTCCATCGTCACCAACGAGCGCTACGAGGCGCTTGCCGAGCTTTGCGACAAGTCTGTCAACCGCAAGCCACAGGGCCTCACCACCACCCAGAAAATCGACCGCGTGGTCACCAACCGCGTGGCCGGCATCCCCATCTTCATCGCCATCATGTTCTTCGTGTACTGGCTGGCCGTGTCGGTTGGCGGCGGCATCGTGACCGACTGGGCCAACGACGGCATCTCCGGCGACGGGTGGCTGTATGGAGGCGAAAACGGCATATGGATCCCCGGCCTGTCCCCGGTCGTCACCGAGGCGCTTGAATCCATCGACGCTGCGCCGTGGGTCATCAGCCTGGTGGTCGACGGCATCATCGCCGGCGTCGGCGCGGTCATCGGCTTCATCCCGCAGCTGATCATACTGTTCCTGCTGCTGGGCATCCTGGAAGGTTGCGGCTACATGGCGCGCGTCGCGTTCATCATGGACCGCATCTTCCGCCGCTTCGGCCTCTCGGGCAAAAGCTTCATCCCCATGCTCATCGCCAGCGGCTGCGGCGTGCCTGCCGTCATGGCCACCAAGACCATCGAGAACGAGAAGGACCGCCGCATGACCATCATGACCACCACGATGATCCCGTGCGGCGCGAAGCTGCCCATCATCGCGCTGGTGTTCGGCGCGCTGGCCGGGTCCGACTACGAAAGCACCTGGTGGGTGGCCCCGCTGTTCTACTTCATGGGGCTGGCGGCCATCATCATCAGCTGCATCATCCTGAAGAAGTTCAAGGCGTTCGCGGGCGAGGTTGCCCCGTTCATCATGGAGCTTCCCCAGTACCATCTGCCCACCGTCAAAAGCGTGCTGCTTTCCATGTGGGAGCGCGTGAAGAGCTACATCGTGAAGGCAGGAACCATCATCTTCCTGTCCACGGTAGTCATCTGGTTCCTGATGAACTTCGGCGTGTACGACGGCGCCTTCGGGCTGCTTGACTCCGAGATGGACGGCTATCTGGACTACAGCCTGATGGCGGGGCTCGGAAGCCTGCTCGCGTGGATCTTCGCGCCGCTGGGCTTTGGCAACTGGGAGGCCACCGTCACGTCCATCACCGGCCTGGTGGCCAAGGAGAACGTCGTGGCCACCGTGGGAATCCTCACGCAGCTCGGCGAGGTCGGCGAAACCGACCCCAACCTGTGGGAGAGCTTCGGGTTGATGCTGGGCGGGGGGTCCGCGGCGATCATGGCGTTCTGCGCGTTCAACCTGCTGTGCGCCCCTTGCTTCGCCGCCATCGGCACGATTCGCCGCCAGATGGCCTCCGCGAAGTGGACCTGGGCTGCCATCGGCTACATGTGCGCCTTCGGCTGGTGCGTGGGTCTCATGATCTACCAGCTGGGCGGCCTTGCCGCAGGCGAGGTGGCGTTCAACATCTGGACCGTCATCGCTCTGGCAGTAGCGGCGCTCATGCTGTTCCTGCTGTTCCGCCCGATGCCCAAGTACGACAAGCCGGCCAAGGCGACGGTGTCGAAGGACGCCACGCCGAACGCCGCGTAATGTGGGGAAGGCGCCCTGCTTTCGCGGGGCGCCCCTCTGCCGCGAAGGCGGAATGACCCTTGCAATTCCGACTCGGCTCTCGCGGCTTGGCATTACGTGGAGGTTCTGCGGAACTCGGTGCCGCTTCGCGGCACCTCAGACAGTCCCCGAACCCCTTCTCCGCGAATGCCTGCGCCGCAGCCTCGCAGGAATTGCTCGAGTCATTGCGCCTTTGCAGCCCCGTAGGCTTTAGTACGAGATAGGAATCGAATTGCTTCAGGAAATCACATTGACACCCGCCACCGTGGTCATAGTGCTGGCCGTTCTTGCTTGGACTGTGTGGGCCGTGCGAAGGCTGTTCAGGCGTGGGATGTGCGACTGCGGCGACAAGTGCGACGGCTGCTCCAGCAAGGGTTCTGGCTCTTCCGCATGCTCGCACTGCGGCGCAGCGCAAGACATGGTCGCAAGGATGGAATCCTCCCTGAAGAAGTAGTGTGGTTGTAGCGTGTCAGGGGGATGCGAGTCGCAGTCGCAGTCCACGGACAGGTTGTTCATCACGTCTATATAGATGATGTTCTCGCGCATGTGGTCGGCGACGGCGCTGGTGGCTTCGGCCAGCGACTCCAGGAAGATTTCCTGGCTGGGGCTTCCGAAGCCGGTCAGCTGGGTTCCGCCCGAATTCGACGGCGCACCGCTGGCGCAGCCTGCAAGCGCTCCCGTCGCGATCGCGCCGGTCGCCAGCGCCGCTCCCTTCACGAAGGCCCTTCGGTCGATCTCGCGGTTCATGTTCTCGTCTCGCACAGGGAACACCTCTTTCAAGCGACAGGAAGCATGGCTCGTTGCGCCGGCGAGTTGCATGTAGCTTTCTTCGATGCAGCCAGTGTATACGCGTTACGTCGACCCTGTAAAATGCCCATATCAGAAAAGCAATATTGCCTGAAAGGCATGACGATTCCCGGCTTCAAGGGGCGCGAAATGCGCCAGCGGATGCGATGTTTCCATGCGTTTCGCACGGTGTCGCGCAAAGCGTTTAGGCCCTGCGTCCCGCCCCGTGCTACCATATGCCCATGGACACATTGTCGATGACACACGAGGACTACCTGGAGGCCATGGTCATGCTCGGCGCTACCGCGACGCAGCCGATACGCGCCGTCGACGTCGCCGAGAAGATGGGCGTCTCGAAGGCGTCGGTCAGCAAGGCCGTGGGCGTGCTAAAGCAGAAGGGCTTCCTCGACCAGCCCTATTACGGCGACATCACGCTGACCGCCGACGGCGAGGCCTACGGCAACAAGGTGTACAGCCGCCATCGCGCGCTCACGCTGTTCCTGAACAAGGCCCTTGGCATCGACCCGAAGGTCGCCGAGGAGGAGGCGTGCAAGATGGAACACGCCATAAGCGACGACTCCTTCGAGAAGTGGATGGCGTTCATCGACTCCCTCGAACTGGACTAAGGCGCGAATTTGAACAGGGGACGTGTTTTCCGTTCAATCTGGAGCGTGGTGCAAGGCATGACAAAATCAAATGCATTCCGGCACGCTGATTGAACGGAAAACACGTCCCCAGTTCAAATCCCCCTGCGGCTTTTTCCGTGAAAACGCTTCAAACGCTGTGCGCAGGATGATATTCTATAGGCACCTAATTGCCACCAGAACACGAACGCACGCCAAACGCACCATGCGCCAACCAAACGATTAGGAGCCTTTTGGGTACGAAGCCCAGACAATCCACGCAGCCGCAGAAGAAGAAAAACGCCCGCATCGTCTCGTTCGACGACGCGAAGCGCACGTCTGCCCGCAAGTCTGCGGAAGACGGCGCCACCCAAGCGATCACCAAGCCGCTTTCCAGCCAGTCGGGCCCAACTTCCAAGAAGCCTGCCGCAAGGAAGGCCGCGAAGCCCAAGGCCGCCAAGCCTTCCAAGCAGGTCCCCGCGAAAGCCGCCAAGCGCGCGCCTGGGCGCAAGCAGTCCCGCAAGGAGATAAAGATAGCCCGCGGCGCCGAGCGCGACGGCGCCCTTTCCATGCGCACCGAGGAAGAGATCGAGGCCGAGGCACGCGCCCAGGAAGAGTCGCGCAAGCAGGAGAAGCGCGAGGCATCGAAGGTGCGCGCCTTCTCCGACAACATGCGCAAGAAGGCCGAGAAGCGCAAGCGTGCGCGCGCCAAGGCGAAGGCCGACAAGAAGTTCGACGCCGCATACGGGGGAGACGCGGGCTCCGGGCCTGCGTCGGGCGGCTCGCAGGCCGACCAGGGCGAAGGCGGCCCGCGCGCGGCGGTCTACGAGGGCAAGATGGGGTCCTCGCACAAGAAGTCCGCCAAGCTACAGGCCAAGGCCGCCGGCGACGCCATAAAGAATGCCGCGTCGGGCGTGTCGATCCCCAAGGCCAACCTGTCGAAGATGCCGCGCGGGCTGGTGCGCGCCCTTGCCAGCGTTGCGGTGGTGGCGCTCGTCGCCGTCATGCTGTACGGCCCGGCGCAGCAGTACTACCAGCAGATGCGCGAGACCGACCGCCTCCAGGCCGAATACGCGGCGGTGGCGGCCCGAAGCAACACGCTGCAGTCCACCATCGACTCGCTGAGGTCCGAAGAGGGCGTCGAAGACAAGGCGCACACCGACCTCGGCTACGTCAAGAGGGGCGAGCAGACGGCCACCGTGAAGGGCGCCAACATAGTCGACAACACCGAGTTCTCGTCGAACGTCGCACCCGGATCCGTCCGGGCCCCCGAGACGTGGTACTCACCGGTGCTCGACGCCTTCTTCGGCTACTCGAGCTAGCCGATGGTCCGCGAAGGGCGCTACGCCGCCATAGACATCGGCACCGTCACCTGCCGAATGCTGGTGGCCGACGTGTCGGCAGCCGCAGACGGCTCGCCTGCAATCGAACCCCTCGTCAAGGAATACGCCGTGACCAACCTTGGCGAAGGCGTCGATGCCACCCATCGCCTATCGCAGGCCGCGCTTGCCCGCGTGGCCGAGGCGGTCGACGGCTTCGCGGAAAAGCTTCACCAGCTGGACGTGCGCGGCGACCTCGTGGAAAACACCCTGGTCATGGCCACGTCGGCATCGCGCGACGCCGAGAACTCCGACGAGTTCGCATCCCTCATGGAAGAGCGCGGATTCAAGCTGAACGTCATATCGGGCGGCACCGAGGCCATGATGTCGTTCATGGGCGCCTCGTCGGCCTTCGCCGGCGAGAACGTGGCGGTGGTTGACGTGGGCGGCGGCTCCACCGAGATGTCCATCGGCGTCGCGGGCGACGAGCCTACGTTCTCCCATTCCTTCGACGTGGGGTGCCGCCGCGTCACAGAGCGCTTCTGGGACGGCTACCCGCCAAGCGTCGAAGCCCTCGCCGCCGCACGCGAATGGATCCGAGGGCAGTTCGCAACGACCCCTTCCTCGGGTTCACAGGCTGACGCCCCATTCCGCATGCTGGCCGTGGCAGGCACGGCGACCTCGGCTGTCAGCATCCGCGAACGCATGCAGGTGTACGACTCCGCGCGCGTGCATGGCGCTGTCGTCACAGCCGCCGAGCTGCGCGCCGTCTGCGACGCCCTTGCCTCCATGACGCTCGACGAGCTGCAGCACGTGGTAGGGCTCGACCCGCGGCGTGCGCCCGTCATCGTGGCCGGCATGGTCATCCTGCAGGAAGCGATGTCGGCGCTGGGACAGAGCAGCTTCACGGCCAGCGAGTCGGACATACTGGAGGGCATGATTATGTATAATGCAATGGCCGGCCACGCTGGCAACTAATCCATCAATCGCGTGATTCCGCAGTAAGGCGCCATGGAGACCGTAAGCTCGATCCTGAATTCCATAGAGAAGCCGCCGGCGACGTTCGAAGAGTACCTCGACTCCTACGCCGGCAAGCTCGGCGACATCATCAACTCCTACATCCCGTCGGGGACCCATCCCGACATGGACGAATACCTGTACGGGCCGTTGAAGCGCTACAGCGCCAACGGCGGGAAGCGCCACCGCCCGCTGATATGCTTCACCGCGTGCCTGGCGGTGGGCGGCGACGTCGACGCGGCCACCTCGGCGGCGTCCGCCATAGAACACTTCCAGACCGCTGCCCTCATCCACGACGACATCGCCGACGAATCGGAGCTGCGCCGCGGCGCGCCGTGCCTGCACCTCACCGAAGGCGTGGGTCCGGCCATCAACATGGGCGACCTTGCCCTCATGCTGGTCAACGGCACCGTCATAAAAGACCCGGCGCTCGACGACTCCACCAAGGTGCGCGTGGTGGGCGAGCTGATAGATATGACGCGCCGCACCGTCGAAGGCCAGGCGCTCGACCTGGGCTGGGCGCGCGACGAGCGCTACGACATCTCGCCCGAGGACTACCTGGTCATGGCCACCCACAAGACCGCCCACTACTCCGGTGCGGTGCCCCTGGCGATAGGCGCCATAGTCGGCGGCGGGTCCGAGGCCGAGATCGAGGCCCTTCGCAACTCCGGGCTGGACACGGGGCTTGCCTTCCAGATCCAGGACGACCTGCTGAACCTGGTGGGCAAGGAGGAATCCACCAAGAAGGGCTTCCGCGACGACATCACCGAAGGCAAGCGCACCCTGGTGGTGGTGCACGCGCTGCAAACCCTGCAAGGCGCCGACCGCGAGCGCCTGATAGAGGTGCTTTCTTCCAAGGAGAAGGACCCGGCCGTTCTAGCCGAGGCCGTCGAGCTCATGCAGAAGTCGGGCTCGATCGACTACGCGCGCACCTATGCCGAGAACCTCACATCCATAGCGAAGAACCGCCTGCGCGACATGATCGAGCCGAGCAGCGCGCGCGACCTTCTGGAATCCATGGCCGACTGGTTCGTCAACCGCCTTAAGTAGGTGAAGCCGTGAAGACGATCGGAAAAGGCTCGAAAGGCGCGCCCGTAGAGGACATCCAGCAACGCCTGCACCTGGTGGGATTCCTTGACGAAGGCGACGTCGACGGCGTGTTCGGCGAACGCACCGCCGACGCAGTGCGCTCGTTCTGCCAGAAGCACAACTGCGGGCCCGCCAACGAGGCGGCCGAAGCCGGGGAAGTGGACGACAAGGTGTGGGCCGCGCTCGTCGACGCCACCTACAACCTGGGCGACCGCACGCTCCATTTGCGCATGCCTTACTTCCACGGCCACGACGTGCTGCAGCTGCAGCAGGCGCTCGGCGCGCTGGGCTTCTTCTACGGGGCCGAGGACGGCGTCTTCGGTGCGCACACCGAGGACGCGCTGCGCAAGTTCCAGATGAACCTGGGGCTTCCCTCCGACGGCATCGCAGGCGCCTACACCTACGCCGAGCTGCACAACCTGCAGCATTCGTGGGTGGGGAAGGGCGCGCACCACAAGGTGGGGCCGCTTGGCTTCGCGCGCGCCGTCGACGTGCTCGACCACAACTCGCTGTGCCTGTTCGGGATGGACGACTTCACCCGTTCGGTGGCCTCGCGCATGTCGAACCTGGCGCTTGCCACCAACCCGTCCTCCAAGATACTCAGCGCCGAGATGCTTTCCGTCGAGCCCAACGAGGACATGCTGCTGGTGCAGATATCCACCGACGCCGGCGACGATTCCACCCCCACGGTGGTATACGCCGACGACGACACCCTTGCGGGACGCCTGGAAGGCGCGGTGGACATGGCCAGGGCCAAGAACCCCAAGCGCGTGCGCATCGTGCTCCCCGAAACCCAATGGATGGAGGCCGGAGCCGAACGTTCGGCCCAGCATTTCGCCATCACGCTGCTGGATGCACTCTGCGTAGTTCTATAATGTTCCCGAAGCGGGGACGCGCCTGTTCCGCCGACGGTCTGCCAAGGGCTCGTGGCGGAATCTGCGATGCTTCCCGGCAAACGGGGGCATGGCGGAATTGGCATACGCAGCAGACTTAAAATCTGCCGCCGCAAGGCTTCAGGGTTCGAACCCCTGTGCCCCTACCAAGCTTGAAACGGGAAAGGAATCCACATGCCGCGTCCGATGACAATGGCCGAAAAGATTCTCGCAGCACATGCAGGGCTCGAGGAGGTGCAACCCGGCCAGCTCATCGAGTGCGACCTCGACCTGGTGCTGGCGAACGACGTCACGGCACCCATCGCCATACGCACCTGCAAGGAGATTTCCGACACGGTGTGGGACCCGAAGCGCGTCGTGCTGGTCCCCGACCATTACGTTCCCAACAAGGACATAAAGAGCGCCGAGCAGGCCAAGGTCGTGCGCGACTTCGCCCGCGAGCAGGAAGTCACGCACTTCTACGAGGTGGGCTGCATGGGCGTCGAACACGCCCTGCTTCCCGAGCAAGGGGTCGTGGGCGCGGGCGATCTGGTGATCGGCGCCGATTCGCACACGTGCACGTACGGCGCGCTGGGCGCGTTCTCGACCGGCGTGGGGTCCACCGACGCGGGCGTGGGCATGGCCACCGGCAAGGCGTGGTTCAAGGTGCCCGAGACCATCAAGTTCGTGGTGGACGGGCAGCTTGCCCCCGGCGTCACCGGCAAGGACGTCATCCTGCACATCATCGGCATGATCGGCGTCGACGGGGCGCTTTACAAGGCCATGGAATTCACCGGCTCGGCCATCGAGTCGCTTCCCATGGACGAGCGCATGTCCATATCGAACATGGCCATCGAGGCCGGCGGGAAGGCGGGGCTCATCCCCGTCGACGACGTCACGCGCGAGTACATGTTCAACCGCACCGAGCGCCCCTACAACCCGTTCTATTCCGACGCCGACGCCAAGTTCGCGCAGGTGATCGAGATAGACGCCGCCGACATCAAGCCCACCGTGGCGTTCCCGCACCTGCCTTCGAACACGCGTCCCGTGGAAGAGGCGCGCGACGTGCGCATCGACCAGGCGGTCATCGGCAGCTGCACCAACGGGCGCCTCGACGACATGCGGCAGGCCGCGGCGGTGCTGAAGGGCCGCAAGGTGCACCCCGACGTGCGGTGCATAGTCATCCCGGCCACCCAGCAGGTTTACCGCGCCTGCGTGGACGAAGGGCTCATGGACGTGTTCCTCGACGCCAACTGCGCGGTAAGCACCCCCACGTGCGGCCCGTGCCTGGGCGGATACATGGGAATCCTGGCAGCAGGCGAGCGCGCCATCGCCACCACCAACCGCAACTTCGTCGGACGCATGGGCGACCCGACCAGCGAGGTCTACCTGTCCAGCCCGGCCGTGGCCGCCGCCAGCGCCGTGCTGGGCCACATCGGCCTGCCTGAGGACCTGCCCGGATGGGGCAAGCCCGCATCCGAGGGGAAGAAGATCCGCCCTCTGGCGGGAATCTTCGAATCCGCCGAGGCCGAACATGCCCATGCGGGCCATTCGCACACCGTCGTCGACGACGAAGGCGTGGGCGCCGCAGGCGGCAAGCGCGCGAAGAAGCACGAAAAGGAACCCATCGCCGACGACCTTCCGCTGAGCTTCGGCGGGGGCAGCATCTCTCTCAAACTCTAGGCTAGGAGCGCAAGGATGAACTTCGAAGGAAAGGCATTCCGCTACGGGCGCGACGTCGACACCGACGTCATCATCCCCGCACGTTACCTGAACACGTCCGACCCGCAGGAGCTTGCCAAGCACTGCATGGAAGACCTCGACGCCACGTTCGTCGAGCGCGTGAGCCCCGGCGACATCATCGTGGCCGACGAGAACTTCGGCTGCGGGTCGTCGCGCGAGCACGCCCCCATATCCATCAAGGCGGCCGGCGTGGACGCCGTAATAGCGAAGAGCTTCGCGCGCATCTTCTACCGCAACGCCATCAACACCGGCCTTGCCATCATGGAATGCCCCGAGGCGGTGGACGCCATCAGCGACGGCGACACGGTGAAGGTGGACACCGAAAGCGGCACCATAACCGACGAGACCACCGGCGAAACCTTCCAGGCGCAGCCGTTTCCGCCTTTCATCGCCGAAATCATACAGGCGGGTGGGCTGGTTAATCGCTGGAAAGACAAACTCGGCAAGGAGAACTGATGGCTACTTATAAGATCTGCCTGCTGCCGGGCGACGGCATAGGCCCGGAAATCATCGCCGAGGGCGTGAAGGTGCTCGACGCCGTGGGCGCCAAGTACGGCACCGGCTTCGAGTACGAAGAGGCCCTGATCGGCGGCATCGCCATCGACGAGACGGGCACGGCCCTTCCCGAGGCCACGCTGCAGGTGGCGAAGGCGTCCGACGCCGTGCTTCTGGCCGCGGTGGGCGGCTACAAGTGGGACACCACCGATCCTTCGAAGCCGCGCCCCGAACAGGGCCTCCTTGGCATCCGCAAGGAACTGGGCCTTTACACAAACCTGCGCCCCGTGCAGATATTCTCGGCGCTTTCACAGGCGTCCACGCTAAAGCCCGAAGTCATCGACGGCGTCGATCTGATGATCGTCCGCGAGCTCACCGGTGGTCTGTACTTCGGGATGCGCGAGCGCTTCTACGACGAGGCGGGCGCAGGCCCCGATGGAAGCAACGGCCAGCGTGCCTACGACACGCTTGAGTACCGCGAGTACGAGATCGAGCGCATCGCGCGCCAGGCGTTCGAGATAGCGCGCAAGCGCCGCAACAAGGTCAGCTCGGTGGACAAGGCCAACGTGCTTGAAACCAGCCGCCTGTGGCGCGAGATAGTCCACGACGTGCACGATGCCGACTACCCCGATGTCCAGCTGGAGGACATCCTGGTGGACAACTGCGCAATGCAGCTGATAAGCCGACCTGCCGACTTCGACGTGCTGGTCACCGAGAACATGTTCGGCGACATCCTGTCCGACGAGGCCGCTCAGATCACGGGTTCGCTGGGGATGCTGGCGTCGGCCAGCCTCGGCGACTCCACGGCGCTGTACGAACCGTCCCACGGAAGCGCGCCCGACATCGCCGGGAAGGGCATCGCCAACCCGCTTGCCCAGATCCTTTCGGTCGAGATGATGCTGCGCTACAGCTTCGGCATGGCGCAGGCTGCCGACGACATCCGCGGCTCGATAACGAAGGTGCTCGACGAAGGGTGGCGAACCGTCGACATCGCCGACGCCGCCACGCCGCCCGACCGCAAGGTGGGCACTGCCATGATGGGCGACTTGGTGGTAAGGAACCTGTAGGCAAGCTTGGGAGTCAGGGGGGCGGGTTTGTTTTATCCGCAAATGGCAAGTGGGTGGGGGTGTTGTGCACCCACTCCTGAAAACCGACCCCCGGCCGCCGGCCACTAAAAATAAGGG
>CBCTKQ010000029.1:0-14029 GCA_965147515.1 uncultured Eggerthellaceae bacterium
TCTGCGGAACTCGTCGCCGCTTCGCGGCTCCTCAGACAGTCCTCGAACCCCGTCTCCGCCAAAACCCTCACCGCAGCCTCGCAAGCGGATTCGCTGCGGAGTCTTCCGCTCCTTTCGATTGGATTTTTCGGTTCCTTCGGCTTACCTCGCATCCACTCCCGAGAGTCCCTTCTCTAGCACGTCGCTGCCGCCGATCGGCGTAGGGGCGCAGCTCGCTGCGCCTGTCTCATCGCATGGCGTTCGGTGCGCGGGTTTCGTTGCTAAGATTTCCCGCCTTCGTGGACACGAAAACGTGCATTTGGCGCAACGAGGATAGGATGACGTCACCACAAACGGTGCGTGTGGTTCGCGACCTTCTCGACGTGGGCGGCGCGCTTGAGATGCACACGACCACCTACGGCGCAAGGAAGGCGGCGTACGGCAACACGGTCAGGCTCAACGGCGAGAAGGCGGACCTCATCGAGAGGAAGTACGGCTGGGACGCGCGCCAGGCGTTCTCGGCGCAGGTGGCACGCAACTTCAAGGTCCACATCGAGCGCTACTACTGCGGGAGCAATCCGCACCTCAACGAGGTAGCGTCGACCCTGCACTCCTTCGCGCAGGACTACTGGTACCTGCCCGTCGCCCCGACCCTTGCGGACTGGTGCGCGTACGTGTCCGAAGGAGACGTGCAGAACACCGTGCTGTACAGCTTCTACTCGCTGCTAGACGTCGTTCCCGGCGGCTCCTCCGTGTTCAGGATAGGGGAGAACTTCACCGTAAAGGCTGGTAGTAAACTATCAGTCGGATCCGGCTTTGCAGAGGCTGCTGCATCCATCACCTCTACTGCAAAAGGCTCGGCCTCCACTACAACAAAAGCGGTTACGATTCTCAATAGAGGGAGTACTGGCAGAACAAAAGCTGCTGGCCTCCTTGAAGAACTTGCTATGGAGGCGACGAAGGCTGACCCTCTGGCAACCGCAAAAGAACTTGAGAAGGGTTTTTCGATGTTTGATCCGAGATGGCCAAAAGAGAGCGGTTGGGTGAAGATGCAGAACCTCGTGCCAATATCACAAGGTAATATCAATATTCATTTCCTGTATAACAAAAATACAAACGAATTTGATGATTTCAAATTCATAAGCAATGAAATCAAAGGGTGCTATAACCCATATAGAGGAGGAATCGATAAGTAAATGGACAACCTGAAAATCGAATTGGTCTGGATTGACGGATTGCAACAGGAAAACCTGATGGTTTCCCTTAGGCTTGCAGCCTCTTCAGACAAATCTTCTGCGGTTCAAAAATGCGATTACACCACCGATGGCCTCAGGCTTCTTGGCGAGGCAATGGTCGAGCACTCGTTCGATTTCGATGAGGAGCGCATCTTTGAAATAGGTGTTGGCTTTGATTCGGTCGTGCCGTTGCAAATCGTCTTGCGCAGAGCGAACTTCAGCGGACTACTCCCGATAGAAATCGTGTTTCAGCTCGAAGACGACATCGTTGGGCAATACCCTTCAACTGTTGTTGTCTGGGCCGAGCTTGGGCAGCTCGAAAGGTTCGGGAGGCGGGTCGCCGCGTTGCCAAAAAGAGGCGCTGGGGCATCATGCGAACTTAATCCAAAGTCAATTTAACGTGGAAGGTTCCAGCTGGTAATCAGTCTATTAAGGGGATTCTAGGTGGCAGAAATCGCGATGTCTATTACATTGTAAAAGAACGGCCATGTTTAACTTGCATAACATCACAACATGACGTTTTAATGACCAAAGTAACCGCAATTCTCGTTACGTTTAGCGCTACAGGATAGCCAACAAGATGTCTTATTTGCCTTCTCGGGCGCAGGAAGGAGCATCATGAGCGAGACCATCCAAGCAATCGACGCAGCGCAAGGCTCTGCCCAACCGACACCTCTCGACGAGATGCCCGTCGTGAAGCACTGGAACCCGTCGCGCGCCTCCGGGGCAATCGGGGTCGTCTGCTTCTTCGCGCTGTGGAGCCTCGTCGCCTTCGCCGTGGGGTCGCTCTACTCGCTGGCGTTAGGCCCCGGGGAGCTGTCCCGCGACATGGGAGGGCTCCTCGCCGGCGTCGTGCAGCTGGCCGTCATGCTCGTGTACGCGGCCGTCTTCTACCCGTCGTACTTCACAGGCGACCCAGTGCTGAAGCGCAGCGACGACATATCCTTCGCCAACTACTTCGCCGGCGGCCCCATCTTCGGCTACCTGTGGAACAGGAACATCAGGTTCAGCCAGTACGTGAAGCGCCCCGAGAAGGGCACGTCCTACGTGGTGGCCATCGTGGTCGCAAGTGCGGGGCTCGCGTGCTCCCTTCTCTCCTTGGCGTCGACCGTGGTCTCGCTCGCGCTCTCGTAAGGAGTTTCCCATGTCCGACCGCAAAAATACCTTCGCCGTCGTCATGCCCAGCATGCTCTCCGGGGAGTGGTCGCGCTGCTCGTACGAGACAGAGCGCGCCGTCGCCGCGCTCATGGAGGGGGTGCCTGCCATGGAGGTTCCATCGCGCTTCGGCCCGACCCGCCTCTACAGGCTGCCCGAGGCCCGCGCCGCGCTGGAGGCGGTGCCGGCAAGGACCGTCCCCGTCAGGCGCTTCGTCACCATAGGGCTCTACGCGGACTGCGGCCAAAGGCTCATGGAGGTGTCGGTCTCGCAGCCTGAGGACGCGCCCGTGCCCTACGCCATGAGGCTCGTCTCCCGCGAGCCGGAGGGCGTGCCCGAGAAGGAGAGGAGCCGCAGGCTGCTGGCGCCGGCGATCCTGTTCGCGGGGAGGCTGGACCTTCCCGTGCGCGAGGTGGCGGAATGGCTTGGCTTCCTCGTGGACGAGCTCGACGTGGTGGGAACGGCGTTCGAGGGATCGAAGCAGGAGCCTGACCCGGACAGGATGTACGTCTGCTTTCACTGAGGCAAGGTTTCCTCACGCAATCAACACAGGCATTCGCATCTCGTTAGCACTCTTGGCCCGAGGTTGCTAAAATAGGTGCGACGAGAACAGGAGGACGGATGCTTTCAGACCGCAGGCAGAGGATACTTCGCGCGCTCATAGAGGAGTACGTGTCCCATGCGATGCCCGTGGGGTCAAAGACGATAGCCGAGCAGTACCACCTTGGCGTCAGCTCCGCCACGGTGCGCAACGAGCTCTCGGCGCTGGAGGAGGCCGGCTACATAATGCAGCCGCACACGTCGGCCGGCCGCATCCCGACCGATGCCGGATACCGCGAGTTCGTCGACGACCTTCTGGCCTCCGAGGCCTATCAAAGCAACGTGCGCGACGACATGGCCGCCCGCATGCGGGCCAGCGCGGACGCGCTCGACGGCCTGATGCGCCAGGTGTCCGAGGAGCTTGCGCGCCTGACCGACTGCCTTTCGATCGTCGGATGCATGGACGCGGACGGAGCGCCTTCGCAGGCGCCGCTCGCGAAGAAGGAACGCCTGGGCCTGAGCTCGCTCATGCGCAAGCCGGAATTCCAGGAGTCGTCGTCGCTTCTCCCGCTCATGGAGATCCTCGAGGACGACACGGTGTACTTCAAGGCGTTCGACGAGGCGTCATCGGCAACGGACGGCTTCGCGGTGCGCATAGGGCGCGAGAACGAGGACTCCAGCCTCGTGTGCGTGTCGGTGGTGGCCGGCGTGTACGGCTACGGCGACTCGCGCGGAGTCGTCGCGGTCATAGGCCCCAGGCGCATGGACTACGGCAACGTGATAGGGGCGGTGCGTGCCGCCCAGAGCATACTCAACATGGAATAGACGGGGAAACAGGGGAAAAGATGCCAGCAACGACCAAGGACCTGTACGAGATACTGGGCGTCGACAGGAACGCCAGCGACGCCGAGATAAAGAAGGCGTTCCGCCACAAGGCGCGCGAGCTGCACCCGGACGTCAACGACTCTCCCACGGCCGAGGACGAGTTCAAGGAGCTGAACGAGGCCTACGACGTGCTGTCCGACGCGAACAAGCGCGCGCAGTACGACAGGTTCGGCACCATCCCCGGAGCCGGGTCGCAGGGCGGCCCCGGCTACGTCGACTTCGAGGACATCTTCGGAGGCTTCGGCGGGATGGGCGACATATTCTCCACCTTCTTCGGCGGAGGCGCCCGCGGAGGCCGCACCGTCAGCAAGGAAGGCCGCGACATGGGCATCGGCATCGACGTGACGCTGGAGCAGGTCGCGTCTGGCGTGAAGCGCGAGGTCGTGTACGACCGCCTGGCGCCATGCCCCGACTGCGACGGCACCGGCCTTGGCGAGGACGGCCACGAGGTGCAGTGCCAGGAATGCGGCGGAAGCGGTCGCGTGGTCACGGTGCAGCGCACCTTCCTGGGCGACATGCAGTCGTCCACCACGTGCAGCGCGTGCCACGGCACCGGAAGCGTCATAGAGGGCGCCTGCCCGGAATGCGAGGGCCAAGGGCGAGTGCCGGACCGCCAGCGCGTGTCGGTGGAGATCCCGGCCGGCATCCGCGACGGACAGCAGCTCAAGGTGTCCGGATTCGGCGAGGCGGGCATGCAGGGCGCCTCGGCCGGCGACCTGATCGTCACCGTGCGCGTCAAGCCCCACGAGAACTTCGAGCGCGACGGCAACAACCTGCACGCCGCCATCACGGTGCCCATGGTGCAGGCGGCGCTGGGGGCCGAACTTGAAGTCGACGGCATCATGGACGACGAGACCGTGAAGGTGAAGGTGCCTGCAGGCACGCAGGCCGGCGACGTGGTCCGCGTGAAGGGCCACGGCCTTCCCAGGCTCGGGAGCGATTCCCGAGGCGACCTGTTCGTCCACGTCGACGTGCGCATCCCCAAGAAGCTGTCGAAGCGCGAGCGCGAGCTCCTAGAGGAACTTGCCTCCGAGATGGGCGAGTCCGTGTCCCAGAAGAAGTCCCCGCTCGAGAAGATCCGCGACGCCTTCAACTAGGTTCCGTTCATGAGCCTGCACCATTTCTTCCTGGACGAACAGGTCCTCTCGATGGAGGAGGGGCGCACGTTCGAGCTGCACCTTTCCGACGAGGACCTCCGGCACGCCCGCGTTCTTCGCCTTTCGCCCGGCGAGCACATCGCCGTGGTCGACGGGTCGGGGGACTACTTCGAATGCAAGGTCGAACGCATGGGCGATTCGCTCGAGGCGTCCGTGGCGTCGCGCCTGGGATGCCCGGAGCCTTCCTTCCGGATCACGCTATACCAGGCCCTGGCCAAGGGCGACAAGATGGAGTCCGTCGTGCGCCATGCCACCGAGGTTGGTGCGTGCGCGTTCGTGCCGTTCGCCTCGTCCAGGTCGGTGGTGCGCCTCGACGCCGCCAAGGCGGCGCGCAAGCGCGACAGGTGGTCGGCCATCGCGAGGAGCGCGGCCATGCAGTCGGGCAGGGGGGTCGTGCCCGAAGTGTCCGACGTTAAGACGTTCCAGCAGGCATGCGAGGGCCTTGGATGCTTCGACGCCGTTGTCGTCTTCTGGGAGGAAGCCTCCTGCGAGGACACCATCGCCTCGGCCCTTGCGCGCGTAAAGGGCATGCCCGATGCGGACGTCGCCGTCGTGGTGGGGCCCGAGGGAGGGCTTTCCGGGGAAGAGGCGGACGCGCTCCTCGCGTCGAACCCCGCCGCGCGTGTCGCGTCGCTGGGCCCGAGCATCCTGCGCACCGAGACGGCCGGCATCGTGGGCTGCGCGCTCGTATCCTACGAGCTGGGAGGCGTGGGCGGCGTTGCCTGCCGGGGCGAAGGGTGTGCCCGTTGAGGTTCAAGGTGGTCAACCTGGGATGCAAGGTCAACCGGGTGGAATCCGACGCGTTCGAGCGTCAGCTCGCAGGGTTCGGGATGGCCCCTTGCGCCAGCGACGCCGACCTGGTGGTGGTGAACACGTGCACCGTGACGGCCGTCGCCGAGAAGAAGACGCGCAAGGCCGTAAGGCAGTCGCTTGCCGCCAACCCGCGCGCCAAGGTCGTCGTCACCGGATGCGCGGCGGTCCAGGACCCGTCTGTGTATGCCGGGATGTCCGACAGGGTCGAAGTGGTCGCCAAATGGGACCTTGCAAAACGCCTGGACGCCCTTGCCGAGGAATCCGTGCGTGCCGACGCCGTTCCTGCGCATGGTGCCCCTGTGAACCCCTGCGGTCCAACCGATACGCTTCCGCCTTCATGCGACGCCTCGCGTCCGTTCCTTGCCATGGGGCGGGCGAGGGTGGGCATAAAGGTGCAGGACGGCTGCGCGAACGGGTGCACGTACTGCATCGTCCACAAGCTGCGCGGCCCTGAGGCCAGCACCGATCCGCAGACCGTTCTGGACGATGCGCGCGAGGCTGCCTCGCTCGGCGCGTCCGAGGTCGTGCTGGCCGGCATAAACCTGGGCAGGTACGACTTCGGCGGCCTTCGCCTTGACGGGCTGCTGTCGCTTCTGCTGGAGAAGGGCCCCGATTGCAGGATTAGGCTGTCGTCCATCGAGCCCGACAACCTGGACGACGCCATCCTCAAGGTCGTCGCCTCGTCGGACGGCCGCATCTGCAGGCATTTCCACCTGCCCTTGCAGTCGGGGTCGTCGAAGGTGCTCCGCGAGATGGGGCGGCATTACAGCGCCGAGGACTTCGTCGACCTGGTCGGAAGGGTCAGGTCCCTGATGCCTTCGGCTTCCATCAGCACCGACGTCATAGCGGGGTTCCCGGGCGAGACCGAGGACGACTTCATGCGCACCTTCGAGGTCTGCGAGTCGTGCGGGTTCTCGAAGATGCACGTCTTCCCTTACTCGGAAAGGGAAGGGACGCCCGCCGCCGCCCGCACCGACCAGCTTCCGCGCGACGTCCGCCTGCACAGGGCCGAGGCGCTCCGCGGGCTGGGAACCCGTCTGCGCGAGGCCGACCTCGCCTCGCGCAGCGGAAGCGTCGAGCTCGCGGTCGTCGAGGACGACACGTGGTGCACCACCGAAAGCTACCATGACGTGCACGCCCCCGCAGGGGCCCAGCCGGGCGCCCTTGTCGAGGTCACTCTGTAGCAGCGGCGCAAGCGTTGCGTGATACAATCTGCCTATGACTCAGGAACCCAAGGAAAACAGCAGGTCGCTGGCTGTATCCATACCGCCCGAGACCGACATGGCGGCCCTGTTCGGCGAGGCCGACGGAAACGTCAGGCTGCTTCGGTCCTCCTACGACGTCCGCATGACCGTGCGCGGCGACCAGGTCCTTCTCGAAGGGCCGGCGCCCGACGTCGAGTCGCTTTCGCTCGTGCTCGACGACATGGTCGAATGCGCGTCGGCGGGGGACGCCGTGGACGAGGCCTTCGTTCGCCGCGCCATAGACATGAGGAAGAGGCGCGAGTTCGCGCCCCCGTCCCTGCGCGACGACGTCGTGCTGTCGTGCCGCGGGAAGTCCATCCATCCGAAGACGCCCGGGCAGAAGCGCTACGTCGACGCCATTAGGTCGAACACGGTGACGTTCGGCGTCGGGCCCGCAGGCACCGGAAAGACCTACCTGGCGATGGCCATGGCCATCGCGGCGCTCAGGCGCAAGGAGGTCGGGCGCATCGTGCTGTCCCGCCCGATCCTTGAGGCGGGCGAGAACCTGGGCTTTCTGCCCGGCACCCACACCGAGAAGGTAGACCCCTACATCAGGCCCCTGTACGACGCCCTGTTCGACATGGTCGACGTCGAGCACGCCAACGAGCTTCTGGAAAGCGGCACGATCGAGATAGCCCCGCTGGCGTTCATGAGGGGGCGCACCCTGAACGACAGCTTCGTCATATTGGACGAGGCGCAGAACACCGCGCCCGAGCAGATGAAGATGTTCCTCACCCGCCTGGGCTTCGGGTCGAAGATGGTGGTCACCGGCGACCTTTCGCAGTCCGACCTTCCTTACAAGGTGTCGGGCCTCGTGCAGGCGCTCGACGTGCTTTCGGGCGTCGACGACATAGCGATGTGCGATTTCAAGGGCTCCGACGTGGTCAGGAACCCCCTGGTCGCAAGCATCATACGCGCCTACGAGGAAAAGGCGCAGGAGGGTTCGCGATGAACGTCCTGGTGTCCTGCTCGCATGCGGAGGGCTCGCTCGACCTGGAAAGGGTGCGGCAGACGGCGCTCTTCGCCTTGGCCGCGCTCGACGTGCCGGACGCCGCCGAGGTTTCGGTCTCGTTCGTCGACGACGGCGAGATGGCGTCGCTCAACGAGGAATACCGCGGGAAGCAGGGCCCGACCGACGTGCTTTCCTTCGAATGCGACAACCTGGACGACGGCTTCCCCGTGGCCGAGGGGGACGTGTTCGAGCTGGGCGACGTCGTCATCGCGCCCGACGTCGCCGCACGCCAGGCGGCCGATGCGGGTTCCGGCTTCCTCGACGAGGTGGACATGCTCGTCGTCCACGGCGTGCTGCACCTGAACGGATACGACCACGTCGACCCGGCCGACGCCGCGGTGATGGAGCCGCTGCAGGACGACGTGTTGCGCAGGCTGCGCGAAAGCAGGGAGGCGTGATGCCCGAAGAGCCCAAGGATTCGTGCGAGGCGCGCAAGTTCGTCCGGCACGCCGGAGACGACAGCACGTTCTCGATGGCCGACGCGTTCTCCTGCGCGTCGTGCGGCGTGCGCCAGGCATTCCTGTCGCAGAGGAACTTCAAGATCCATGCCGCCTTCGCGGCGCTTGCCGTGCTGCTCGGGTTCCTCCTGCAGATCCCCCAGCCGTCGTGGCTGGCGGTCGTCCTGTGCATAATCGCGGTGTTCTCGCTAGAGATGCTCAACACCGCCGTCGAGTCCATAGTCGACCTCGCCTCGCCCGAGTGGAACCGCCTCGCCATGGTCGCCAAGGACTGCGCGGCAGGCTCGGTGTTCGTCGCGGCCATAGGGTCGCTGGTCGTGGCCGCCATCGTGTACATCCCGCCGCTCGTGGCCGTCCTGGCCCCGGTGTTCGGCGCATAGCCGGGGGAAGCGATGGACCTCGACGCATACTTCTCGGAAAACCCCATGGGGGGCGCAGGCGACGACGTCGAAGAGGGCTTCCGGTCCGGCTTCGTGGCGTTGGTCGGAAGGCCGAACGCCGGGAAGTCCACGCTGATGAACAAGGTCGTCGGGTCGAAGGTCGCCATAACATCGCGCACCTCGCAGACCACGCGGCAACGCATAAGGGCCGTGCTGAACGGCGAGGGATACCAGCTCGTGCTGGTGGACACGCCTGGGATGCACAAGCCCAAGGACGTGCTCGGAGAGGAACTCAACGCATCGGCGGCCAAGGCGCTCGACGACGTCGACGTCGTCGCCATGCTGGTGGACTGCACCCAGCCTGTCGGGCGCGGGGACGAGTGGGTGGCGGCGCAGGTCGCGAAGTGCAAGGCCAGGCGCATCTGCGTGCTGTCCAAGGCCGACCTCGCCACGCCCGAGCAGGTGGAGGCGCAGCGCGTCGCCGCCGAGCGCCTGGGCCAGTGGGACGCCATGGTGCTGCTTTCGGCGAAGACGGGGCGAAACGTCGACGCCTTCGTCGAGGAATGCGTCTTTTTGCTTCCCGAAGGGCCCAGGTGGTTCCCGGCCGACATGCTCTCCGACCAGACAGACGAGTCGATGGTCGCCGAGCTCGTGCGCGAGAAGGTGCTGCGCTCGTTCCGCGACGAGGTCCCCCATTCGGTCGGCGTGAAGGTGGACTCGATGGAGTACGTCAGGAAGAAGCAGCTGTACCGCATCGAGGCCACGGTGCTCACCGAGCGCGACAGCCAGAAGGCCATGCTGATAGGCAAGGGAGGCCGCGCGATAAAGCGCATAGGGTCCCAGGCCCGTTCCGAGCTCGAGACGATCTTCGGGGCCAGGGTTTACCTCGAGCTTTCGGTGAAGGTGAAGAAGAACTGGAGAAGCGACGAGGCGCAGCTGCGCGCCTTCGGATACATGGAATAGGTAATATAATCGTCCCGAAGAGGCCGGACCGCGAACGGAGGACCCCAGGCGAATGCTTTGCCCCAACTGCCACACCGACAACCGAGCGAACGCCAAGTTCTGCGACGAATGCGGATGCGAGCTTCCCACCGTCGCCCCGCTCGCGCACGAGATGTTCGGCGAAGGCGACACCTCCAGGCTGGACGACGGCCGCACGCGCGACCTCCAGGGCATAGACCAGTACACCGACTCCAGCCACGACCCTTACTCGGCCGTATACGGGGACGAAGGCCCCACGTACGACGACCCGAACATAACCCAGGCGTTCGTCACGCCCGGATCGCTGCAGAAGAGGGCTTTCTTCGCCGACGGCTCGCAGGTCAGTGCCGTCCCTCCTTCCTCCACCGGCGCGTTCGCTGCGCAGCCGGCGCCTCCGAAGCCTCCCAGCAATGCCTCCCGCAAGGCGAAGGCCGCATTGATAGCCCTGCTTTGTGCGGCTGTCGTCGTGGCGGCCGCTGCAGGCGTGACCTACTCGCTGCAGCTGTGGGGAGGCAAGGTGGTCCCCGACGTCGTGTCCATGTACGCCGACGAGGCCGCATCGGCCCTCGAGGCCGACGGATTCTCCGTGGAAAGGGTGCAGGTCAAGTCTGACGAGCCCGAAGACGTCGTGCTGTCCACCACTCCCGTCCCCGGCACGCGCGTGGACGCCGGGTCGCAGGTCACCATCGAGGTCTCCGTGGCCAGGGTCGTGCCGAACATCGTCGGCAAGAGCCTGGACGAGGCGATGAAGCTGCTCGCCGCGGAGGGGTTCACCAACATAGAGACCGTGGACGTGAAGTCGAACGAGGCCGAGGGGACGGTGACCAACGTCGCCCCCGTCGCGGGCACGCGTTCCAAGGCCGACGCAAAGATAACCGTGGAAGCCGCCGTGCCCTACCGCGTCCCCGACGTCCACGGCATGTCGCAGGAGGAGGCCACCGCCGCCCTGGAGAACGAGGGCTATTCGGTCAAGGTCGCATACGTGTACGACGAGGACGTGCCCGAGGGCGCCGCCGTGGGCACCGAGCCGGCTGCAGGCGAGGTGCTGGCCTCCGGGTCGCAGGTCACGCTGAACCTGGCGAAGCACCGCTCCACCGAGCTCGTGTCGCTCACTCGCGCATGGCTGAAGGACTCGTCGAAGGTCAGGATAGGCGGACAGGACTACGAGATCAGCGAGGTCAACGACGTCAGCTACTCTGGCGGCAACTCGTGCTCGTACACCATCACCGCCCGCAAGTTCGAGACCCATTCCTGGTTCGGGTTCGAATCGGAGACCCGCTACGGGAACTACGAGACGGTGAAGGGCACGATATCGTGGAACGACTCGAACGAAATGTCGGGAAGCGACCCCAGGATAGAGCGGATCTAGCCCGCGCATGGCGTCGAAGACCTATTCCGCCGAGGCGCTGGTGCTGCGCAAGACCAACCTCGGCGAATCCGACACGATCGTCAGGATGATGGACTCGCAAGGCCGTCTGCTTGAAGGCGTTGCGAAGGGGGCGCGAAGGCCCCAGGGGACTTTGTCGGGCAGGCTCGAGCTTTTCAACCGCGTCAAGGTGCACTGCGCCAAGGGGCGCAACCTCGACGTCGTCAAGGAAGCCAGGCTGGTGCGCTCGGGAGCGCGCCTGCACGCCGACCCGGCGCCGACGGCGGCCGCCGCTTGCGTGGCCGAGTTCGCAGGCCGGACCATCCAGCCCGACCTGGAGGTCCCCAGGTACTTCGAGCTCGCCGACGCAGCCTTCGCCGCCATCGATTCCGCGGACGTGCCGCGCCTTCCTGCAATGGTCGCCGCCTACGTGTTCAAGGCCTCTGCGATGATAGGCATGCGCCCCAGCTTCTCCATGTGCGTCCTGTGCGGCGACAAGGCGCCCGCATCGGGAAGGGCGAGGGCGTCGCTTTCGGACGGAGGCTTCGTCTGCGACGACTGCGCGTCCTTTTCCGAGACCGCGCCGGTCGACGCGGCTTTGATGGCTTGGGCCGACCACGTGCTCATGTCTACGTTCGCCGAGTTGGGGGAGTCCCAGGTCCCGGAGCCTTTGGCCATCGACCTTCTGCACCTGGCCGTCCAATGGGCGCACGTGCAGGCGGACGTGCGCCTGAAGTCGGCGTCGCAGCTGGTCGCCTACATGTCCGTGTTGTAAGAGCGCAACGCATGCTCTATAATCAACAGGCTGCCCTCGCGGGCGGCACGATTCGCGGCCTGGCCTGCATGCCCACCTGCTTGCATGCCCGGCGCGGACCGGATTTCAAAGGCCAAGGTGAAAGGAAAGACATGGCAAGCAAGCTCAGCATCACGAAGGAAAAGACCGCCGAACTCATCAAGGAGTACGGCAAGGGCGAGGGAGACTCCGGAAGCGCCGAGGTGCAGGTGGCCATCCTGTCGGAGCGCATCCGCAACCTCACCGAGCACCTGAAGGTCCACAAGAAGGACAACCACACCAGGCGGGGCCTCATGAAGCTCATCGGCAAGAGGCGCGGCCTGCTGAAGCACATCAAGGACCGCGACATCGAGGAATACCGCGAGCTCATCAAGAGGCTCGGCATCCGCGACAACATCTAGTCTTCGTGCAAGGGCCCGCGCCAGCGGGCCTTTTCGCTGTTTTGGAAGGTTTGGACGGCGCACTTTTCGCGCCTGGAAGCGGGGCGGCAATGGGGCCGCGCCTGAAGGGAAGAAAGAGATAAATGGCAAAGATAGTTGAAGAGTTTGAACTGTACGGGAAGAGCTACCGCCTCGAGACGGGCGAGCTCGCCAAGCAGGCCACGGGTGCGGTTCTGGTCACCTGCGGCGAGACCAGCGTGCTGGTCACGGCCGTCGTGTCCAAGCAGGAGAAGGATTACGACTTCTTCCCGCTGACGGTCGACTTCATCGAGAAGATGTACTCGGTGGGAAGGATCCCCGGGGGCTACCTCAAGCGCGAGACCAAGCCCTCCGACCATGGCACGCTGACCGCGCGCATGGTCGACCGCCCCATCCGCCCAGGGTTCCCCGACGGATACAAGAACGAGGTGCACATCGTCTGCACCCCGCTCGTCATCGACGGCGAGAACGAGCCCGACACCATATGCGTCGCCGGCGCAAGCGCGGCCCTCATGGTGGGCGGCGCCCCGTTCGACGGCCCTGCGGCCTGCGTCCGCATCGGCCGCGACCGCGACACCAGGCAGTTCATCGTCAACCCCACCGTGACCGAGCAGGCCAATTCCGACCTCGAACTGACCGTCGCCGGCACCAAGGACTACATCTCCATGGTCGAGGCGGGCGCCGACTGCATCTCGGAGGAGGACATGCTTTCCGCGATGGAGTTCGCCCAGGAGGCCATCGGCGCATTCTGCGACAAGCAGGCCGAGTTCGTGGCCAAGTCGAACCCGACCCCCATGGAGTACGTCATCCACGTTCCCGAGCAGGCCGTCATCGACCGCGTGTCGGCGCACTACCACGAGATGGAAGCCGCCCTCAAGGACCCTGACAAGCTCTCTCGCATCGCCAAGGTCGAGCAGCTTAAGGACTCCGTCAAGCAGAACGACTTCACCGACGAGGAGCGCAGCGTCTGGGGGTCCGACATCGCCGCCGAGCTGAAGGCGCTCGAGAAGCGCGCCATGCGCAAGATGATCATCGAGACGGGCGAGCGCGTGGACGGCCGAACCCCCACCGAGGTCAGGCCTCTGCACATCGTTCCCGGCTACCTGCCCCGCGTGCACGGCTCGGGCCTGTTCCAGCGCGGCCAGACGCAGGCGCTTTCCGTCTGCACGCTGGGCATGCTCAACGAGTGGCAGCGCCTTGACACCATCTGGCCCGAAGAGGGCAAGCGCTACATGCACCAGTACAACTTCCCGCCCTACTGCACCGGCGAGACCGGGCGCATGGGCGCCCCCAAGCGCCGCGAGATCGGCCACGGCGCACTTGCCGAGCGCGCCATCGTCCCGGTGCTTCCCAGCGAGGACGACTTCCCCTACGCAATCCGCGTGGTGTCCGAGATCCTGGAATCCAACGGGTCGTCTTCGATGGCGTCCACCTGCGGGTCCACGCTTGCCCTCATGGACGCGGGCGTCCCGATATCGGCACCTGTCTCCGGCGTGGCCATGGGGCTCATCAAGGAAGGCGACGACGTCGTCATCCTGACCGACATCCAGGGCCTCGAGGACTTCCTGGGCGACATGGACTTCAAGGTGTGCGGCACCTCCGACGGCATCAC
>CBCTKQ010000030.1:0-13712 GCA_965147515.1 uncultured Eggerthellaceae bacterium
ACCACACCTCGCACCCGTCGGCCTTGAGCCTTTCCGCAAGGGCCAGCGCCGGGTAGATGTGCCCGGCGGTCCCCCCGCCTGTGAGTACCACCCTCTTGGACATCGCGGTCCTCCTAACGTTGCGCGTTGCGCACGACGCGCAGCTTGTCGCGCTGCCGCTTGGGGTCGTGCGCCTCGTCGGTGCTTCTTCCCACGGAGAGTATCATCCCGACTATCATCAGCGACGAGATGACCGACGATCCGCCGGACGATATGAACGGCAGGGGCTTGCCCGTGGTCGGGAACACGCCGATGGTGCACCCGATGTTCAGGAACGCCTGGAACACCAGCATGATGGCGAAGCCGCCGGCCACCATCTTCCCGAAACCGTCGGGGCATTCCATGGCTATGCGAAGCCCGGCGTACAGTATCACCAGGAACAGCCCGATGACGACCACGCATCCCACCATTCCCAGCTCTTCGGCGATGATGGCGAATATGAAGTCGCTGTCGGACGCGAACAGGTAGCCGTACTTCTCGCTGGAAGACCCTATCCCCTGCCCGAACAGGCCGCCTTCGGCGATCGCGTAGTACGCGTGGATGATGTTGTAGCCGTAGCCCAGGCCGCCTTCGCCGTCGTCCCAGGGGTTGAGGAACACCAGCCGCGAGCTTCGGTACCCCACTCCGAAGACCATTATCAGGCCTCCGACCACCGTGACGCCGCCTATTATGGCGAGCCACTTCCCAGGCATGCCGCCAAGCCACAGCACCGCGAAGATTCCCACGAAGCAGATCGCGACGGTTCCCAGGTCGGACTGCGTGAACAGCATGAACGCCAGAGGTATCGCCACCAGCACCAGGAACTGGCTGAGGCCTGCGCGCTGGTTTATGGCCCCCACCGAGCTGTCGTACATTATGCGGATGGTCATCAGCAGCAGCGCGATCTTGATGAACTCCGAGGGCTGGAAGCCTATGGGTCCTATGTAGAGCCATCGCTTCGCGCCGTTGACCTCGGTGCCTACGAAGAACGTGAGCAGGAGCAGCACCATGCATGCTATGTAGTATCCCCACAGCAGGTTCCCGCCCATCAGCGCCTTGTAGGGTATGGCGAACCACAGCATCAGCATGAAAAGCACGCCGATGCCGACGAACCCGAGCTGCTGGGCCATTTCGGAGAAGGGGTTGCGACCTGCGCTTGCAAGAGTGGCCGACGTGGCCGAGTAGACCATGACCGCGCCGATGACGACAAGCGCGAACACCGCCGCGAGCAGCAGTATCGTGGCGGTGCGGGCATCCACTATGGGGATGCGTGGCCGTCTTGCCTCGGACGTCATGGCCTTAGCCTTCGAGCTTGCCCACGAGCTCCTTGAAGCGCTCCCCGCGCTCCTCGAAGCATGAGAACTCGTCGAACGACGCGCAGGCTGGCGAAAGCAGCACGACGTCGCCGTCGGTCGCAAGGGCGGACGCCCATTCGAAGGCCTGCAGGAATCCGGGCTCGATCGCGACGTCGACGCCTTCGGCGGCAAGGGGGGCCAGGGCCTCGTGGAACCTGGGGCCGGCCTCGCCGTAGCACACCAGCGCCTTCGCGTTCTCGCGGCACGAGGCCACAAGCCCTGCCAGGTCGGTGCCCTTGTCGTCGCCGCCCAGCATCACGATGGGCTTCTTGGGAAGGAACGCCTTAAGCGCCTGCAGCGTCGCGTCGACGTTGGTCGCCTTGGAATCGTTGTAGTAGGCCACCCCGCCATGCACCCCGCAGGGCTCTATCCTGTGCTCCAGCGGGGCGAAGGTAGCAAGGGCCTGCGCCACGTCGCCGTCTGACGCGCCGCAGGCGAGGCATGCCGCACCCGCCGCGAGGGCGTTCACCACGTTGTGGGCGCCCAGTATGGAAAGCCCGGACGCGGGCCCGAGCACGTGCTCGAAGCCGTCCATGGCGACCGTCAGACAGCCGCCGTCGTCGAGGAACGCCGCGGCCTGCGAGCCGCACGCTTTCCTCATGTCGCCTTCCACCCCGGCGGCCGTGCCTATGGGCACGTACCCGAACCCGCGCCCATTGGGGCCTTCGGCCTTCAGCTCGCGCACCTTGGCGCGCACCTCGTCGTTGGTTGCGTCCAGCACGGCCACCGCCCCGGGGACGCTGGCGAGGTTCTTGAGAAGCCGCATCTTCGACTCGGCGTAATGCTGGTGCGTTCGGTGCCACTTTATATGGTCGGGCGTGATGCCCAAGATCACGGCCACGTTGGGCGCGAACTCGTTCACGGATGCCAGCTGGTAGGACGACGTCTCCACCACGTAATGGCGCGACGTCCCGCGGGCCAGGTCGCGGGCGACCTCGGTGATGCACGCGTCGCCTATGTTGCCCACGGCCTTGGCGTCGAAGCCGCTTGCGCGCAGCACGTGCTCGACGAGCGACGTGGTGGTGGTCTTGCCGTTGGTGCCCGTGACGGCCACCCACACCGAATCGGCAGGACTTTCGCACCAGGCCAGCTCGACTTCGCCTATGACGGCGTCGCTTACGGCCTGCGCCGAAAGGTAGAAGTCCGAGAACGCCGATATGCCGGGGCTTGCCACGCAGACGTCGAAGCGGCCTGCGCCTTCCGGAAGGGCGCGGGACGCGTCCTCAAGCCCGAACTCGAAGCGGATGCGCGACGTCTCATGGCGGCTCTCTATGCCTGCGGACCACGCGAGCACGTCGTCGCCTGCAGCGCCTCCCAGCACGGTGAGGCTTTCCACCCTGCCGCCCAGCATGGGGGCAAGGTATTCCACCACGGCGCGCCCGCTGACGCCCAGGCCCAGCACCAACACGTTGCCCAGACTCTCCCTGGCGTGCTTCCTTCCGGCGATCATGCGGCGCCCCTTACGACGACACGGGCATGTAGCTTGCGAACCACAGCACGAAGCCGCAGGCTGCGAACATGCCCGACACTATCCAGAAGCGGACGACGACCTTGGTCTCGCTCCACCCCTTCTTCTCGAAATGGTGATGCAAGGGCGCCATGAGGAAGACGCGCTTGCCGGTGCGCTTGAAGTAGAAGACCTGGACCATGACGGACAGCGCCTCGGCGACGAACAGCGCGCCGATGATTATCACGACGAACTCGGTCTTGGTGACCACGGCGAGGCAGCCCAGCGCCATGCCCAGCGCCAGCGACCCCGTGTCGCCCATGAAGATGTCGGCAGGATGCGAGTTGAACCAGAGGAAGCCTATGCAGGTGCCTGCGATTGCCGCCGAGAGTATTGCCGGCTCGAGCAGGGTCTCGCGGAAGGCGATCGCCGCCATCACCAGCATGACCACCATCACGGTTCCGGCAGCCAGGCCGTCCAGCCCGTCGGTGAGGTTCACGGCGTTGCACATCCCGACCACCAGCACCGAGCAGAACAGTATGTATATCCACGGGATCGAGAAATAGCCGTCCTGGACCGGGACCTCGATGGCCAGCACCCCCATGTCGATGGTGCATATGAACGGGATCTCCACCGTGGGAGGCACGCCCAGCACGTTCACCGCCACCAGCACGAACGCTATGGCGATGGCGAACTGCGCCACCAGCTTCATCGCCGGGGTGAGGCCCAACGACCGCTCGTGGGCGATCTTGCTGGCGTCGTCCACGGCGCCGAGGATCCCCGCGAGCACCACCGCGCCCAGAAGCAGGTAGCTTTCGGCGTCGGGAACGCCCACCACCAGCATCGTGACCACGACGGCTGCAAGCATCACGACGCCTCCCATTGTGGGGGTGCCCTGCTTCACCAGATGGGTCTGCGGCCCGTCGTCGCGCACCTGCTGGCCTATGTGGCGGTTCTGCAGGAAGTGTATGAACAGCGGCATGAGCGCCATGGTTATGACTATCGCCAGGAAGATGGCGATGAACACCAGGAAGGTGGGATATGCTGCGAAGTACCCGAACATCTAGCTCACGAGCCCTTTCACCAGGCGGTCGAGGTTCATGAAGTGGGACGCCTTCACCAGCACCACGTCGCCGGCGGCAAGCCGGCCCTCCAGCATCTCCAGCACCTCGGCTATTCCGGACACGTGCCTGAGCGCCTCGGGGGGCATGCCCCCTTCGGCCGCTGCGTCGTGCACATGTTGGCTGAGCTCGCCTATGCACACCAGCCCGTCCAGCGCCCCGTCGTCGTACAGGGCCGCCGCGAAGGAACCGATGCCCTCGTGGCACGGCACCTCGACGTCCCCCAGCTCGCCCATGTCGCCAAGCACCGCTATGCGGCTTCCCGACACGTCCATGGACGACAGCATCTTCAGCGCGGCGCGCATGGAGTCGGGGTTGGCGTTGTACGAGTCGTTTATCACCGTGAAGCCGTCGCGCGCCACCAAGGTCTCGAGGCGGCCGGCCTCCGAGGTCGACTTGGAAAGCGCGGCCGCGACGTCCTCGACGGGGATGCCCAGCGCGATCCCGACCCCGGCCGCGGCGCATGCGTTGGCGACGTTGTGTTCGCCGCGGATGCTCAGATGGCATGCGGCCTTGCGGGTGTCGGCCTCCATGTCGAACAGCGTGGCCTCGCGCGGCGCGTCCTTCGCGAAGCCGCGCTCGCACAGCGTGAAACGCGCACGCCCCTCAGAGTCGACGACGACGTCTTCGGGCCACACCCTTGCGCCCTGCGCCTCTTCGGCGCCTTGTCCGTACCGGATCACCTCGATACCCCGCTCGGCCAGGCGCGATGCGGCCACCATGTCCTCGGAGCACTCGTCGGCGTAGTTCGCGAACGCCTTGCCCGAACCCGGGGGGAGCTCGTCGAACAGCTCGCCTTTGGCCCTTGCGATGTTCTCGCGCGACCCCAGAAGCTCCATGTGGCAGTCGCCGACGTTGGTGACGACTCCCCAGTCGGGGCGGGCTATGCTGCACAGGTGGGAGATCTGCCCGAGCCCGCGCATGCCCATCTCGACGATGACCACCTTCGTGTCGGGGTCGGCGGCGAGTATGGTGTTGGGAACGCCCAGCTCGTTGTTCTGGTTGGCGACCGTGGCCACCGTGGCGAACCGCGACGCGCACACGTCGCGCGTCAGGTTCTTCGTGGTGGTCTTGCCGGTGGACCCTGTTATCGCCACGACCTTGCCGCCTATGAAGTCGCGCCATGCGCGGGCAAGGTCCTCTATGGCATGGAAGGTGTTGGGCACCTCGATCACCGGGACGCCCAGCTCTGCGGCGTAGTTGCAGGCGGTTCCCTTCGGGGCCTCCGTCACCATCACGCCGCGGGCTCCGGCGCGCATGGCGTCCTCGACGAACTGGTGCCCGTCGACGCGCTCGCCCGGAAGCGCCACGTACAAATCGCCCTTCTTGACGTTGCGGGAATCCCACGTGATCCCGGTCATTATCTCGGAGGCGTCGATGGGCTCGACGATGAACTTTCCGCCGGTGTACTGGACGATCTGCTTCGAGTTGAGACGCATGGATGGTTCCCCCTACCCTCGCGCCTCGCCAGCCGACGCAAGCATGGCCGCAAGCGCCTCCTCGCCGTCATCGAAATGGATGGTGGTGCCGCCGATTATCTGGTAGTCCTCATGTCCCTTGCCCGCGATGAGCACCACGTCGCCGGGACCGGCCATCGAGACGGCCTTGCGTATGGCCTCGCGCCTGTCCACCACTACCTCGAACGCCGCCGAGTCGGTGCTGCAGGCGTCGGATGCGCCCTTCGCGCCCTCCTCCATGCCTGCGACGATCTCGGCGATGATGGCGGACGGGTCCTCGGAGCGCGGGTTGTCGCTGGTGACGATGGCGTAGTCGGCCGCCAGCGCCGCGTGCCCCATGATGGGCCTCTTGGCGGCGTCGCGGTCGCCTCCGCATCCGAAGACGACTATGGTTCGCCCGTCGCCCAGCCCGTTCAGCGTGTCTATCACCTTCGCCAGGGCGTCGGGGGTGTGCGCGTAGTCGATGTACACCGAGAAGTCCTCGCCAAGCCCCGAGTCGATGCGCTGCAGGCGCCCCGGAACCAGGCAGGTCTTGGACAAGGCGATGACTATGTCGTCCTGGGATATTCCAAGCTGCATGCCTATGCCGTAGGACGTCATGACGTTCTCGACGTTGAAGCGCCCCACGAGCGAGTAGGAGAAGTCGCGCACGTCGCCGCACACGGAAAGCGACAGACTCGTGCCGCGGATGGAGTATTCGACGTTTTCGGGATGCAGGTCGCGTGCGGCGTCGAACCCGAACGTGAGGACGTCGTCGCCTGCGCCGATGCAGCGGGAAGCCAGCTCGGCCCCCCACTTCCCGTCGGCGCCGATCACGCGCTTGGCCGGGTATCCCTCGCCGAACAGCAAGGCCTTGGCCTCGAAGTAGGCGTCGAAGGTGAGATGGTAGTCCAGGTGGTCCTGAGTGAGGTTCGTGAACGCCGTCACGGCGAAGCGCGTCCCCCACACGCGCTTGAGGTCAAGCGCATGCGAGCTGACCTCCATGACGACCACCTCGCAGCCCGCGTCGCGCATGCGCGCCAGCGTCTTCTGCAGGTCGGGGGACTCGGGGGTGGTGTGTTCGCTTGGGAAGCTTTCGTCGCCTATGCGCATTCCAACCGTGCCGATGACGCCGGTCTTGTACCCGGCCTGTCGCGCTATCGCCTCGACCAGGTAGGTAGTGGTGGTCTTGCCGTTGGTGCCCGTGACGCCCACCAGCTTGAAGTCGTGCGATGGATTGCCGTAGAAGGCGCATGCCGCCTCGGCCATGGCACGGCGCGAGTCGGGGACGACGACCACCGTGACGTCGGTGGCGTCGGCCAGGTAAAGCCTGCGCTCGGCGACGATCACGCGGGCCCCGCGGTCTATCGCGTCCTGTGCGAAGGAGTGCCCGTCCACCTTCAGCCCCACGATGCAGAAGAATGCATCGCCCGGCTTCACGGCATCGCTGCGGTAGGCTATTCCGCTGACGGGTTCGGACGGATTGCCGAGGATGGTGGCCTCAGCCCCACAGAAGAGTTCTTCGCAAGTCTTGGACATGGTCATCGTCTCACTCGGGAACTATCTTGTACAGGTCGATCGCCTCGACCATTATATCGCGAAAGATTCCGGCCACGTTGCGGTCGTAGTGCACGTCGTTGGCCGTCACGTTGCACACCAGCTTGCTGGACGAGTTCGCGATGAAGCCCGCGAAACACAGGTTGTAGCGGTCCTCGGCGTACGTGCCGTTCTCGGCGATCTCGGCGGTGGAGGTCTTGCCGACCACCTCGTAGCCGTTGATGTAGGCGTCCTTGCCGGTGCCGTTGGTGACCACGCCGCGCAGCATCCCGTTGAGCGTATCGATGGCCTCCTGGTCGTGGAGCACCTGCTCGCTCTCGTACTCGGGGCGCTCGCCGGTCTGAGGCTTCGCGATGAGGAAGTGCGGCTGCACCATCATCCCGTCGTTGGCCAGCGCGCCGTAGGCCCGCGTGACCTGCAGCGGGGTTGCTGTGACGCCCTGGCCGAACGAGATGTTGTAGCCGCCGATCTGCGACCACTGGCTCACCTCGGTCAGCGACCCGGAATCCTCGCCGGGGAAGTCGATCCCCGTCGGCTCGGAGAACTTGAGCGCCGTCAGTATGTTCGACAGCTTGCCGAAGCCTACCTTGTCTATGGCCAGCGAGATTCCCACGTTCGACGAATTGTCCAGGATGGTGGAAAACGTCATGGTCTCGTCCTCGCGCTCGTGCGCGTCGGTGATGGTGTACTCGTCGGCCTTCAGCTCGGCGGGCACGAACAGCTCGTCGTTGGGGCCGAGGGCGTTTTCCTGCAGGACGGCCAGCGCGCTGAACGCCTTGAACACCGACCCTGGCTCGAACGACTGCGTCACAGGCGTCAGGTTGTCGGATCCCACCATCGAGTCGGCCAGGTCGGCGGGGTTCAGGTACGGAAAGGACGCCATGGCGTGAATCTCGCCGGTCTCCGCGTCCATCACGGTCGCCGAGCCATGGCGCGGCTCGTCGTACTTCTCGAGGCCCTTCTCCAGTGCGCGCTCGAGGGCGTCCTGAAGGGTGATGTCGATCGAGATGATTATGTCCTCGCCGTCGACGGCCGGAACGTCCTGGTGCACGCCGCCGGGTATGGGCGCGCCGTTCACCCCGCGCTCGGCGGAATACTCGCCGGGGGTTCCGCGCAGGATGTCGTCGTATTGCAGCTCCAGCCCGCAGATGCCGTTGCCGTCGACGTCGCAGGCGCCGATGACGTTGCCGCCTATGGACTTGTTGGGGTACTCGCGACGGCTTTCCTCCAGGAAGTAGATGCCGTCGAGCTGCAGCTGCTTCACGCGGTCGGCGACGTCGACGTCGGCCTGGCGCTTCACGTACACGAACGGCGTGTCCTCGGTGCGAAGCAGCTCGGCGTATTCGGACGCCTCGCCGCCCAGGGTCGAGGCAAGCTTGCCTGCCTCGTATTCCACGTTGGTCACCTCGGTGGGGTTGGCGTAGATGGTGGTGGCGTCGACGCTGACGGCAAGCACGGTGCCGTTGCGGTCGTATATGGTCCCGCGGTGCGGCGCCGTGGTGTACTGGATGGTGCGCACCTCGGTGGCGTCGGCGGTGTACTCGCCATGGACGAACACCTGAAGGAACGCGAGCCGCAGAAGGAACAGCGCCGCTATGGCCAGGAATATCCTCTTGACGTATACGAACGATCGGGATTCGGTACCCATTGCGAAAAAGCCCGGCTAGCCCGTCTGTCCGGCGCCTTCCAGCGCCTTTATGCTCTCGGACAGGGAAAGGTTTCCTTCCGCGTCGGTGACGACCACGTCGCCGGAGATGTCGATGACCGACGTGGACGCGGGGCTGGCCATGCCAAGCGCCGCGGCCTCGGCCTTGATGCGCGTGGGGTTGGAAAGCGAGCTTTGCGCGACCTCCAGCTCGCTGATGGTGGAACGGGCGGTCTCCAGATGGGTGTTTATCTCGCGGGCCTCCAGCGCCTCTGCAACAGTGGCCGCGCTGAGGCTGATCCTTCCGAACCCTATGCCTGCGAACAGGACGACGGCAGCCACGGTTGCCTTCGCCACCTTCGCGGCAAGCTGATGGGCCGGGGACTTCTCCGCAGCGCGGCCATGGGCACCGCCAGGTATGACGCCTACGCGCCGCGCAGGCTTCTGCTCGGGCGCCGGGGCCTCGTATGCGTAGTCGAACGAATCGTACTTGTACGCGACGGAGTCGTAGTTGTATGCGGCGTTTCTGCTCAAGTTTTGCTACAGCTTCCTTGCGACCCGCAGCTTCGCGCTGCGCGCCCGCGCGTTTTCGTGGATTTCCGACTCGGCTGGAAGAATCGGCTTCCTTGTGACAATCTCGATTACCGGCTTCCTTCCGCAGGCGCAGACCGGAAGGTCGGGAGGACACGTGCACCTGTTGGCGAAGGCCCCGAAGGCCTCCTTCGTTATGCGGTCCTCGATGGAGTGGTAGCTGATGACGCAGATGCGGCCGCCGGGGTTCAGCCAGCGTATGGCCGCGTCGAGTCCGCGCCGAAGCACGCCCTGCTCGTCGTTCACCTGCATGCGAAGCGCCTGGAACGTGCGTTTCGCAGGATGGCCCCCCTTGCGCCTTGCGGACGCGGGGATTGCCGCCTTGATGACGTCGACGAGCTGGCCCGAAGTCTCTATCGGGCGCCTCTCGCGCTCCTTGACGACGAATTCCGCGATCCTAGACGCCCACCTCTCGTCCGAGTTAGTGCGAATGATCCGAGCGAGATCTGCTGCGTTTGAGGTGTTGACGATCTCTGCTGCGGTTAGGGTTTGTTTACCCGGATCCATCCGCATATCGAGGGGTGCGTCGGCCTTGAATGCAAAGCCGCGCTCTGGGGTATCGATCTGGACCGAAGACATCCCGAGGTCGAACAGGATCGCGTCGATTCCCGGGATTTCGGCGGCAAGGAGAAGCTCGTCCAGCTCTCCGAAGTTGCCATGCATGACCTCGACCTTGGGGCGCTCGCCATCGGGGATGCTTGCAAGCTTCTCCGTGGCGTAGGCTATCGCCTCGTCGTCCTGGTCGATGCCGATCAGCAGGCCGTCGGGGCCAAGCTGCATGGCTGCCTGGTAGGAATGTCCCGCAAATCCGAGCGTCGCGTCGACGAAGGCCTTGCCGGGCCCCAGCCGAAGCTGGTCGATGCACTCGTCAAGCAGGACTGGTATGTGCCGGTATTCGCTTGTCATGGTGCGGATGCTTGGGCTTTGGACGCCATCTTGCGCGGGGCTTGAGCGCTACTTGAAGAACACGCTCAGGTCCACGTTGTCGATGGTCTCCTCGAAGCTGTTCGCATCCCAGATCTCCAGGCGCCCGTTGTTCCCCACCAGCACGACGTCCTTCTCGATCCCGGCCCCTTCGCGGATTTCCTGCTTCAGGGATATGCGGCCCGACGAGTCGACCTCGACGCTGTCCACATTGGCCTTCAAGGCGGTAAGCAGGTGCAGATGCTCGGCCTTGGCGGCGTCGTAGCCGCCGAAGCGAGCGTCGAACAGCTGCTTGACCCAGTCGTTGAAGCCCTCGGGTTCGAAAACGTAGGCGCATTTGTCCAGCGGAGAAAGCGTCACCACGAGATCTTTCGAAAGGACCTTGCGGAATTTTGCGGGAAGCGCCACGCGGCCTTTGGCGTCGACCTTGAAACGAAACGAGCCGAAGAGGTCGAAGTTCTCTTCGGCTTGCCTGTTCTCGGTGTCGGTTGCGCCTTTGGCCATGTGCCTTCCCTTGGTGTTTGTGGTGTGTTTGAGCTGCGTTCATACGGCGGTTCAAAACCCACAAAGCCCTTTCGCTGCATGCCATTCTATGACACTATGCCCCACTTCGCAACACTTTTACGACATTTTGATGCCCATAGATGCAAAAAGAAACACCTGTTCGGGTATGATTTTCGAACACGGGATTGGACTATCTTGGGGAATGCGAGGCGCGTCGCCTCAAAGGCGTACAACATCTTGTGCCATGGGCGAATCAACCGCTCGCCCGGCCGCTTGAATCAAATGTGAAGGAGCGGAAGCTTCCGTTGCGAATCCGCTTGCGAGGCTGCGGTGCGGGTTTTGGCGGAGAAGGGGTTCGAGGACTGTCTGAGGCGCCGCGAAGCGGCGCCGAGTTCCGCAGAACCTCCGCCAAAACCCACGCCGCGGGAGCCGAGCCCTGCGGAGAGCACGGAAGCTTCCGCTCCTTCCGCGCGTGCCATTAAGCCGGATCGGCGGCGTTAAGGCGCAAGGCGCAGGCCTGCAGCTCGTCGACTAGCTGCGGCGTGATGGAGATGCCGGGGTCCTCCCCCGCCTCCATGCGCTCGGCGGCGCGAAGGCAGTCGCGCACGAACGCCTCGTTGTCGGGGGAAAGCATGCCCAGCTCGGACGCGGCACGGAAGCCGTCATCGACGTCGGTGGACTTCGCCACCCTCCAGAGGTGCAAGGTTACAAGGCGCGCCGTTCCGGCGAAACGCCTTTCGATGGGCACCCCGTCAGCGCGCGTCATGCTAGTGCACGCTGCAGCTAAGGCACGGATCGTAGGCGCGAACCAGCTTCTCCACCTCGAGCTGGATCTCTTCCTGGCTTTTGTCCTGCTGGATGAGCAGTTCGGCCAGTATGCGCATGTCGGCCTCGATGTTGGCTATGTTCATCGCGGTGGGCGTAATGATGCTGGCGCGCACCACGCGCCCTTCGCCGTCCAGCTCGACCTTGTGGAACAGCGACCCGCGGGGGGCCTCGGTGAACCCAACGCCCACGCCTGCGCAAGGCTCGAAGGCCACGGGCTCGGAAGATCCCTCGAAGTCGTCGGCAGCCAGGCGGCGGCACAGCTCGGAGCAGCGCACCAGCACGTCCACCAGCTCGACTGCCTGGGCAATGTTGTTGGCGAAGGGGTTGAACTCGTCGGGGCGCAGGCCGGCCTTCGCGGCGGCGAAGCGCGCCTGCTCGGTGAGTTCGGGCCACGAGGCGTTGATGCGCGAAAGGGCGCACGCCATGAAGGGCTTCCCGGTGCGCTTGGCGCGGGACAGAAAAGCCGCCGAATGGTCGATGGCGTACTCCTCTATCTCGTCCGACACGTCCTGCGCGTCGAAGTCGTAGCCCGCGCGGACGAAACGGGCGACGTCGGACCCGATGACCGGGTAGCGGCCAGGCTCGACCATTGCCAGCATGTCGCCTTCCGTGTTCATGGGGACCGCCCCGAAGTCGTCGAACAGGTCGACGCACTCCTTCGAGAACTCGACCATCGACTCCATCTTGTCGGCGAGTTCTAGGTATTCTTCCTTCGATATCTCGTCGGTGAACCCGCCAACCACCGCGGTGATGGGATGGATGGACCTGCCGCCCACCTTCGTGCACAGCTCGTTGCCCATCGCCTTCAGGCGCAGAGCGTTCTCGAACAGGGCCGGGTTGGTGTCGGCCAAGGGGAACACGCTCTTGTGCCCCAGGAAGTCGGGGGCTGCGAACACGAACAGGTGCGTGGCGTGGTTCTGCAGAAACGACCCGTACACCAGAAGCTCGCGCAGGGCACGGGTGCGGTCGGTGACGGCGACGCCGAAGATCTTCTCCATGGCCAGGATGTCGGTGACGGTGTGGCTGGACGAGCATATGCCGCACACGCGCGACGCGATGTAGGGGACCTCGTAGTAGGGGCGCCCCTTCACCATGGACTCGAACAGGCGCGCGGCCTCGGTGACGCGCATCTCGCACGTCTTGACCTCGCCGCCCTCTACAACAAGATGTATGTCGCCGTGGCCCTCGATGCGGGCGACGTGGTCGACCTTTATCTCTGTCCTAGACACGCTGCTCACCCATTCCGGTCATGTTGAATATCTCAAGCGCGCTGTCGAAGGCGCGCACGTCTATGTTCGACTTCTCGGCCGCACGCCTTGCCGATTCCACGTTGGCGTCGGGGGAAAGGCCCGCGCATCCGTTGCAGGGACGCCCGAGGTTCGGGCAGCGCGCCCCGCAACCCGACCGCGTGACCAGCCCCAGGCACAGCGTCTCGCGCCCGAAGAAGCACCCGCGCTCGTTGCGCTTGCATTCGCCGCAGAGCGTCGACGAATGCCTGTAGACGTTCGAACCGTAAAGCGCGCTTTGCAGCGTCTTGACGAAATCCATGGGGTCGATGGGGCAGCACGGGACCTCGTAGTCGACCTTCACCACCTCGTGGACGGCCTGCGGGACGAACGCGATGTCCTCGACAAGCGCGGGAACGTGCTCGCCGTACACCTCGTGCTGCCGCCCGTCGTAGGCGCGCGACGCGATGCCGGGGATGCCGGCGGTGTTGGCGCACGCCCCGATGGTCATCACCACGCCTGCACGGCTGCGGAGGTCTTCGACCGTGCGCTTGGCCTCCTCGGTGGTGACGGCCCCCTCTATGACCGCCACGTCGATGTCGTCGGGCATGGGGTCGCTGGACGTCAGCTGCCAGTAGCGCATGTCTATCTGGCCGAGCACGTCCATGAGGTGCTTCTCGACGTTGGTGATGTTGATCTGGCACCCGAAGCAGCTGGCAAGCCCGACCAGGACCACCCGCGGTATGTTCGCCGTATCCGTCACTTCCCACCTCTTCCGCGTAGTCTCAAATCATCTTTTTCTAAAGCTCAACGTACCAGCTTTCACAGTGTGCGCAATTGCCACGAAAGCGTACAGAATAGCCAAACCTAATATTCCGCTCTTCCATAAAGGCCTTTCACAGTGCCCATAATTGCGGTGAAAGCACACGGGAGTGGCCTTCGTGCCACGGACCAAGGTGTGCTTGGAACCGCAAGGATGGGTGCTGTGGAAGGCCCCCATTTCTACATGCTTCCTTGTATGTTCTTGGCTTCCCAGTAGTTGAACACCGGTCCGTCTATG
>CBCTKQ010000031.1:0-13576 GCA_965147515.1 uncultured Eggerthellaceae bacterium
CCCCCTCCGCCCGGAGCGGCATAGAGATGATCGCGCCCTCGGGGAAGTTCTGAACGGCGATGCCCGCCGCCAACGCGGCCACGGCCGCGAACCCTATGCCGCCGTCGCCGGCAAGGAACCCGGCTAGCACGACGCCTACCGCCATGCCCTCGGGCAGGTTGTGTATGGCCACGGCGAAGAAGAGCATGGTTGGGCGCGCAAGGCCGCTCGGGCGCCCTTCCGGCTCGTCGGAATCCATGTGCAGGTGGGGCAGGAGGCTGTCGATCAGCAGAAGCACGCCCATGCCGACCAGAAGCCCCACGGCAGGCGGCACCCAGGCCACGACGCCCTGTTGTTCGGCCATCTCCATGGAGGGGATTATCAGGCTCCACACCGACGCGGCCACCATCACGCCTGCGGCGAAGCCCAGAAGCGCCTTCTGCAGGCGGTCGCCCATGCCGTGCCTCACGAACAACACCAGGGCCGACCCTGCAACCGTTCCAAGGAACGGCAGGACGAGCCCGAAGGCCAGCGCCAGTGCGTGTTCGTCCATGGTTCCTCCGTCCGTTGCCTAGGGAAACCATACGCTTTCCCGCACGGCCGACGCCGAATACCGAAGAATTGTTTAATCGCCGTCAACGCGGCGGAGGCGTTGCCGACGTTGGCACAAAATGGAGGAAACGGCAAACGAGAGGAAGGTTCCGACATGGGATTCCTGAAGGGCAAGACGGCAATCATCACCGGCGGCGGATTCGCCGCGCTCAAGGACGGCTCGGCCGGGTCTATCGGCTACGGCATCGCCACCGCATACGCCAAGGAGGGCGCGAACCTGGTGCTCACCGGGCGCAACGTGAAGAAGCTGGAGGACGCCAAGGAGAAGCTCGAGGCCGCCTACGGCATATCGGTGCTGCCCGTGCAGGCCGACGTGAACGCGGGCGCCGACAACCAGGCGGTCGTGCAGGGCGTCGTCGACGCCGCCATCGAGAAGTTCGGGCGCATCGACGTGCTGGTGAACAACGCGCAGGCCTCCGCATCGGGCGTGACGCTGGCCGACCACACCACCGACCAGTTCGACCTGGCCATATACTCGGGCCTTTACGCCACCTTCTACTACATGCAGGCGTGCTACCCGCACCTGAAGGAGACGAAGGGGTCCGTCATCAACTTCGCGTCCGGCGCGGGGCTGTTCGGGAACTACGGCCAGTGCGCCTACGCCGCAGCCAAGGAGGGCATCCGCGGCATGAGCCGCGTGGCCGCCACCGAGTGGGGCCCAGACGGAATCAACGTGAACGTGGTGTGCCCCCTGGCCTGGACGGCCGCGCTTGAGAACTTCCAGGAGCAGTACCCCGACGCCTTCGAGGCCAACGTGCACATGCCTCCCATGGGGCACTACGGAAACGTGGAGACCGAGATCGGGCGCGTGGTGGTGCAGCTGGCCAACCCCGATTTCAAGTTCATGAGCGGCGAGACCCTCACGCTGGAAGGCGGCATGGGCCAGCGTCCGTAAGCGTTGCGGGAACGGAAAGCCCCGCAGTCAAGCCCCGTGCTCAAGCAATGGCTCGCTCGGCGGAAACGTCCACTGGACGTTTCCGTTCGCTGCGCAACCTGCGCGCGGGGCTTGCTGCGGGCTTTCCGTCGTATTGAATGGCTTGTTACATAAGAAGTGGCTGGGGTACCAGGATTCGAACCTAGATAGCTGGCACCAAAAACCAGAGTCCTGCCGTTGGACGATACCCCAGCGTTGCGTGGTGGGCCGTGAGGGAATCGAACCCGCGACCTTGAGATTAAAAGTCTCCTGCTCTGCCAACTGAGCTAACGGCCCGTCTATGCACGCAGCACCGTATTGTAGCAAAAAGGCGCAGGGTTCGGATGTGGGTCCTGCGCCGTTTGCCAGCCTGCTCCGGAAAATTTCGAAATCACGCGCATGAACTGCGAAAATCTTTGCTATATTGTTAGTTCGCTGTGTTCGGCGCATGTTTTTGCGCCCAAAAGAGAGTCGATGGGGAGGTTGGCTTTTGAGCAAGCAGGACGTAATCGAGCTTGAAGGCGAAGTGAAAGAGGCGCTTCCGAACGCCATGTTCAAGGTCGAGCTCGAAAACGGGCACGAGATTCTCGCCCATATCTCGGGAAAGATGCGCATGCACTACATCAAGATCCTTCCCGGCGACAAGGTCACAGTGGAACTGTCGGTGTACGACCTCAACCGCGGTCGCATCACCTACCGATTCAAGTAGCAACGAAGAACGCCAACGCGCAAGCCGGCGCGTTGGGCACTGCGCCCTTTTCGGGCGCTTGGCAAACCATCGCCTGCGGCTGGGCGTGAAGTTATATAAGAGGCAACGCGCCATTCCAAGCGGGGCCTCGAGGGAAGAACACACTACCGAAAGGAATTTGGAATATGAAGGTACGTCCTTCGGTCAAGAAGATGTGCGACAAGTGCAAGATCATCCGACGCCACGGCAAGGTGCTCGTAATCTGCGAGAACCCGCGCCACAAGCAGCGTCAGGGCTAGGGAAGGGAATACATCAATGGCAGTACGTCTAGTAGGCGTCGACCTTCCGCAGAACAAGCGCGTCGAAATCGCATTGACCTACATTTACGGAATCGGCCTGACCACCTCGAAGCAGATCCTCGCCGCCACCGGCGTCGACCCCGACGTCCGCGTCAAGGACCTCACTGAGGATGACCTCAGCAAGCTGCGCGACTACATCCAGGGCAACCTCAAGGTCGAAGGCGACCTTCACCGCGAGGTGTCCCAGAACGTCAAGCGTCTCATGGAGATCGGCTGCTACCGCGGCCTTCGCCACCGTCGCGGCCTGCCTGTCCGCGGACAGCGCACGCACACCAACGCACGCACCCGCAAGGGCCCGCGCAAGCAAATCGGCGGCAAGAAGAAGTAGCGAGGGAGCACAATGGCCAAGAAAAACGTCACAGCGCGCGTGAAGCGCTCCGAGCGTAAGAACATTGCCGTGGGCGCCGCCCATATCAAGTCTACGTTCAACAACACAATCATCAGCATCACCGACCCCCAGGGCAACGTCATCGCATGGCAGTCCGCGGGCACGGTCGGGTTCAAGGGCTCCCGCAAGTCCACGCCGTTCGCGGCGCAGATGGCCGCCGAGGCATGCGCCAAGGTCGCCATGGAGCACGGCCTTCGCAAGGTCTCCGTCTTCGTGAAGGGCCCCGGCTCCGGCCGCGAGACCGCGATCCGCACCCTGCAGGCCGCAGGGCTGGAAATCGCGTCCATCCAAGACTGCACGCCCATACCGCACAACGGTTGCCGTCCGCGCAAGCGTCGTCGCGTGTAACCCGAAAGGATCGAAGAAATGGCACGTTACACTGGTGCAGTCTGCCGTCTTTGCAGGCGCGAGGGCGCGAAGCTCTTCCTCAAAGGCGACCGCTGCTACACCGAGAAATGCTCCTTCTCGCGCCGCGAGTACGCACCCGGCGAGGCCGGGCGCAAGCGCGTCAAGGAAAGCGAGTACCGCATGCAGCTGCGCGAGAAGCAGAAGACCAAGCGTCTGTACGGGCTTCTCGAGAAGCAGTTCCATCACTACTACGAGATGGCGTCCCGCCAGCAGGGCGTCACGGGCGAGAACCTGCTGCGCATCCTGGAAAGCAGGCTTGACAACGTCGTCTACCGCCTCGGGTTCGCCAAGTCCCGCGCCGAGGCCCGTCAGCAGGTCCGCCACGGCCACATCTACGTCAACGGCCGCCGCGTCGACATCCCGTCGTTCCGCGTGCGTCCGGGCGATTTGGTGTCGGTGGCGCCCAAGGCCCGCGAGATGCTGGTCATCAAGAGCGCTCTGATCTCCAACGAGCGCGTCCAGGTGCCTGCGTGGCTCGAGGTCGACATCGAGAAGCTTCAGGGCTCCGTCCTCTCGCTTCCCAATCGCGACCAGATCGACGCCGACATCCGCGAGCAGCTCATCGTCGAGCTTTACTCCAAATAACCGCTGCTTCAGAAGGAGGCTCACATCACATGACAGAGTTCATGAGGCCTGCTATAACGACCGAAGAGGTCAGCAACACCGTTGCGCGTTACATAGTAGAACCACTGGAGCGCGGTTACGGCTCTACGCTGGGCAACTCCCTCCGCCGAGTCCTGCTGTCGTCCCTCGACGGTGCGAAGGCCACGGCCATCCAGATCGAAGGCGTGCAGCATGAGTTCACCACCGCCGAGGGGATCATCGAGGACATCACCGACATCGTCCTCAACGTGAAGGGGCTCGTGTTCGCACCCCTGTCCGACGACGTCGAGCGCGCCACTGCGCACGTCTCCGCCGAGGGCCCCTGCGTGGTGAAGGGTTCCGACCTCGAGGTTCCCACCGAGTTCACGCTGGTGAACCCCGACCACGTCATCGCCACCGTCGCCGACGGCGGAACGCTCGACATGACGATCCGCATCGGCATCGGCCGCGGCTACGTCTCGGCCGACAACAACAAGCGCCCCGAGGACCCCATCGGCATCATCCCGGTGGATTCGCTGTTCTCGCCCGTGCGCCGCTGCACGATGAACGTCGAGGACACGCGCGTGGGCCAGCGCACCGACTACGACAGGTTGGTGCTCGAGGTGGAAACCGACGGCTCCATCAGCCCCACCGAGGCCGTCTGCCGCGGTGCGAACATCGTCACTCAGTACATGGGCGCCTTCCTTTCCCTCGCGAACGACGAGGAGGAGGTCGAGCTCGAAGAGGTTTCCATCTTTGCGCCCGAGAACACCGAGACCAACGCCGAGCTCGACAAGCAGATCGAGGACCTGGACCTTTCCGTCCGTTCCTACAACTGCCTCAAGCGCGCCGGCATCCACTCGGTGCGCCAGCTGGTCGAGTTCTCCGAGAACGACCTGCTGAACATCCGCAACTTCGGCGCTAAATCCATCGAGGAAGTCAAGGACAAGCTGATTTCCATGGATTTGAATTTGAAGCTTTAGGAGATATGCAACCATGAGACACAAGTACAAAGGTCGCAAGCTGGGAACGAGCTTCGCCCACACGAAGGCCATGAAGGTCAGCCTCGTGCAGGCGCTCTTCCTGAACGACCGCATCAAGACCACCGAGGCGCGCGCCAAGGAGATCCGCGGCGACGTCGACAAGGTCATCACCTGGGCGAAGAAGGGCGACCTGCATTCCCGCCGCCTCGCCATCTCTGCGCTGGGCAACGACTCTGACCTCGTGCGCGAGATCTTCGAGAAGGTCAACCAGGGCATGTTCGAGGGCCGTTCCGGCGGCTATACCCGCATCATGAAGCTCGGGCCGCGCAAGGGCGACGGCGCCCCCATGGTCATCATGGAGCTCGTGAACGAGACCTGCGTGCCCAAGGCCGAGAAGAAGGCCGCAAAGGCCAAGGCCACGCCTGCCAAGAAGAAGGCAGCGCCCAAGAAGAAGGCCGCCGACGCCGAGGCCGGCGAGAAGGAGACCGTGATCGAGGAGATCCACGACTCCATCGAGGCCGCCGAGGAAACCTTCGCCGAGAACGTCCGCGAGGAAGGCGAGCAGCAGCTGGCCGAGGAGAAGGCCGAAGCCGCCAAGGAGGACGCTGCAGCAGCCGACGAGACCGAGGAGAAGGCTGAGGAAGCCGCCGAGAAGGCCGAAGAGGAGGCCAAGGCCGACGAGAAGGTTGCCGACGAGCAGAAGGAGGAAGCCAAGGAGGAGGCCGAGAAGGCCGAAGCCGAAGCTGCCGAGGAAGCTGCCGTCGACACCGCCGAGAAGGTCGAGAAGTCCGAGGAGTAGACGCTTCCCCGCGGAGCGCCCGCCATGGACGTCCAGGTTTCAACCTTCCTTGAAAAGGAATCGAGCGCGCATCGCATCGATGCGCGCTCCAAGATAGCGATGCTCGCCGTTTACTCGGTGGGCATTTTTTTCGTCGACAGCTGGCCGGGAATGGCCGCATATGCGGCGATGCTCGCCGTCGTTGCCCTGTGCCTGCGGGCGCCTGTGCGCCGCATAGCCGTCCTTGGCGTCCCGGTCTACGTTATCGCGCTCGTGACCGTGGCGTTCAACATGTTCCAGGCGACGGACGCAGGCCTTGTGTTCTCTCCGGAAGGCCTCGTGCGCGGGTGTTTCTTCGCGGTGCGCATCCTCTTGCTGGTGTGGTTCAGCTTGGTAGTGTGCTTCACCGTGCAGGCGACCGAGCTGGTGCAGGCGTTCTCGCGCATCATGTCGCCCTTGCGCGCCTTGCACGTGCCCGTCGACGACATAGCCATGGTGTTCTCCATTGCCCTCCGGTTCATCCCGCAGATGGCCGAGGAGTACTTCCAGATACGCGACGCGCAATGGTGCCGATGCGCCGAGTTCGACGAGGGGCCGATAACGTCCCGCGTGAAGGCGCACTGCGCGATCATGGTCCCCATGTTCGTGGGGCTGTTCAGGCGCGCCGACAGGCTTGCGGCCTCCATGGACGCGCGCTGCTACGGCATGAGGGGAGTGGTGCGAACCGACATCCGCGCTACATCCATGAGTGCCTCTTCGGTCGCGGCCGCCACCGGCGCTTTCACGTTCTGTTGCATTGTCTCCGTTCTGCTATGATTGAGGCGCTTCAAAAGCCAATCCATCAATTAGGAGGCACCAGATGGCGATCATCATCGACGTGTACGGCCGTGAGATCCTGGATTCCCGCGGCAACCCGACAGTAGAGGTCGACGTCACCTTAAGCGACGGCTCCCAGGGCAGGGCGGCGGTTCCTTCGGGGGCTTCGACGGGCGCTTTCGAGGCGGTCGAGCTTCGCGACAACGACGCCAAGCGCTATATGGGCAAAGGGGTCCGCGACGCGGTGGACCACGTCAACACGGAAATCGCCGACGCCTTGATTGGTCTCGACGCCATCGAGCAGCGCGACATCGACGAGTGCATGCTCGACATCGACGGAACCGACAACAAGGGCGCCATGGGCGCGAACGCCATCCTGGGCGCGTCCCTTGCGGTGGCGCACGCCGCGGCCGAGTCCAGCAAGCTTCCTCTTTACCGCTACGTGGGCGGCGCGAACGCGCACCTGCTTCCCACGCCAATGATGAACATCCTGAACGGCGGCGTGCACGCCGACAACAACGTCGACTTCCAGGAGTTCATGATCATGCCCGTGGGCGCCGAGACCTTCACCGAGGGCCTTCGCTGGTGCGCCGAGATCTACCACACGCTGAAGAAGGTGCTGCACGACGCGGGCCTTGGCGGAGGCGTCGGCGACGAGGGCGGCTTCGCCCCCAATCTCAAGACCAACGAGGAGCCGCTGAAGTACATCAGCGAAGCATGCGAGAAGGCGGGCTACGTCCCGGGCAAGGACATCATGTTCGCCATGGACCCGGCGTCCACCGAGTTCTACGACGAGAAGGCCGGCAAGTACGTGCTTGCAGGCGAGGGCCGCGAGCTCACAAGCGAAGAAATGGTCGACTACTGGGCAGCGCTCGTCGAGAAGTACCCCATCATATCCATCGAGGACGGCATGGCCGAAGAGGACTGGGACGGCTGGAAGCTGCTGACCGACCGCATCGGCGGCAAGGTTCAGCTGGTGGGCGACGACCTGTTCGTCACGAACTCCAAGCGCCTGGCCAAAGGCATCGAGCTTGGCTGCGCGAACGCCATCCTGATCAAGGTGAACCAGATAGGCTCGCTCACCGAGACGCTCGAGGCCATCGAGCTGGCCAAGACGCACGGCTACGCCTGCGTGATGAGCCACCGCTCTGGCGAGACCGAGGACAGCACCATCGCCGATCTGGCGGTGGCGTGCAACTGCGGCCAGATCAAGACCGGCGCGCCTGCGCGTTCCGACAGGGTGGCCAAATACAACCAGCTCATCCGCATCGAGGAGGAGCTGGACTCGCAAGGCGCCTACGCCGGGATGGACGCGTTCTACAACATCGACCGATAAGCCATCGGGGGCCGACGACGTGCGGCCCCTTATTTTGACCCGCATTATCAGAAACGAGGATAAATGACTGCTGAAGACATGATCTCGCTGGAAGAGGCCCGCGAGCTTGTGACGTCCAAGATGAAGCCGATGCCGGTGGAGACGGTCCCGGTGCTTGATGCCGTAGGGCGCGTGTGCGCCCGCGAGGTCCGAAGCGACATCGACGTGTCGCCGTTCGCCCATTCGGCGATGGACGGGTTCGCGCTGCGTGCCAGCGAGCTGGAAGGCGCATCGAAGGACGCCCCCAAGGTGTTAAAGGTCGTCGGCGCGATCGGCGCAGGCGACGTGTTCGAGGGCAGCATAGGCGCGGGCGAGTGCGTCCGCATAATGACGGGCGCATGCCTTCCCGACGCCGCCGCCGCGGGGGTCACGTACGAGAGCGTCGACTACATGGGCGGCGACGGCGGCACAGGCACGGAGGTCGCCTTCGACGCCCCTGCCAACGTTGGCGACAACGTGCGTGCCGCAGGCGAGGAGGCCAAGGCCGGCGAGGTCGTCGTGCGCCCAGGCGAGGTCGTGTCGTGCGCCGGCGTGGGCTACCTTGCAAGCTGCGGGGCGCTTCAAATAGACACCTACGCTCGGCCGCGGGTGGCCGTGATGGCCACGGGAAGCGAGCTGGTTCCTCCCAGCGAGGTGCCGGGCCCGGGCCACATACGCGAATCGAACGCCTACGCCATCGCGGCGTGCATACGCGCCGCCGGCGCCGAAGCGGCCATGCTTCCGATAGTCAAGGACGACTACGACGAGCTTGCCCGGGCCGTCAAGTCGGCGGCATCGCAGTTCGACTTCGTGATCACCACCGGCGGGGCCGCCAATGGCGACTTCGACTTCATCAAGAAGGTGGTGGCCAGCGAAGGCGAGCTTCTGATGACGCTGGTCAACATGCGTCCGGGCAAGGCGCAGACGTTCGGCTTCGTGGACGGCACGCCCGTGTTCGGGCTGCCAGGCAACCCCGCCGCGGCCTACTGCGGGTTCGAGATGATAATACGCCCGGCGCTACGCAAGATGCAGGGCTACACCCATCTGGAGCATCCGTGCGTGACGGCGCGCCTGACGCAGGACGTGCGCAAGCGCGACCCCAGGCGCACATTCCTGCGCTCCACGCTGACCAAGGGCGCTGACGGCGGCTATGACGTGACCCCTGCGTCCAACCAGAGCTCGGGGCTGTTCGGCGTCATCCAGCGCAGCAACTGCATGGCGGTCATGCCCGAGGGGCTCGAATCCAAGAAGGCCGGGGACGAAGTGCGCTGCGTGCTTCTGGACATCCCCGAGGAGATAGAACTGTAACCGAGGGCCACAGGCCCGCGCCATGGAAGGAAAGGACCGCATCATGGCCGATGCCGCCAACATTTCGTTCGCCATAGTCACGTGCTCCGACACCCGCAGCCTCGCGCAGGACGCCGCCGGCGACTTCCTGGAAGGCGCCATTGCGGAGTGCGGCTGGGAATGCCGCGACCATTCCATAGTGAAGGACGAGCGCGAAGACATCGCCCGCGCCATAGTGCGCGCCTGCGACGAGCTGCGCTGCGACGTGGTGCTCACCTGCGGGGGCACGGGGCTTTCGCCCCGCGACGTGACTCCCGAGGCCACCCGCGACGCATGCGAGCGCGAGGTTCCAGGCATCGCCGAGGGCATGCGCGTGCATTCGTTGAAGTACACCTCGCGGGCCATGCTTTCCAGGGCGCTGTGCATGCAGCGCGGCTCGTCGCTGGTCGTGAACCTCCCAGGCTCGACGAAGGCGGCCACCGAGAACTGGGAAGCCGTCGTGGACGTGCTGCCGCACGCGGTATCGATGATGGCGGCAGGCGGCCACGAATAGTAATATGGTTGCGTAAACGCACGCAACTCAAGAGGAACTCTTTAGAATGGAAGATCTACCCAACGGGTTTCTGAACTATCCCAAGAAGCGCCCTGGGTTCGAGTCGGCCGGCGACGAGATCCGCCGGCACATGAGCGACGCGGAATTCGGGAAGGTGCAGACCGACTACGTCGAGTCGCAGAAGAAGGCACTCCGCGACGGATGGCGCGTGCCCGAAGACGACGTTCCCGCAGGCGAGCTGCGCCTGTTCTCCGAGCGCAAGGACGAACCCAAGTGGGGCGTCGACCGGAAGTTCCGCGCCCAGGACGTGCGCAGCTACATGAGGATCCCCGGCGCCGGGTCCGGCGAGTCGGGCCCCGTGTTCGACTTCGCCGAGCTGGACCACATAGGCGAGACCGACCGGCGATGGTCGTGGGTCGAGATCAACCTGTCCGCCATCCAGAACAACATAATGGCGATAAAGGCCACGCTTAGGCCCGAAACCATGTTCATGGCCGTCGTCAAGGCCGACGGATACGGGCATGGCGCCATCGAGTGCGCCCGCACGGCGCTGAACACCGGCGCCGACTACATAGGCGTGGCCACCATAGACGAGGCGATGGAGCTTCGCCAGGCTGGCATCGAGGCGCCCATGCTTATCCTGTCCGAACCTCCGCTGACGTCGATCCCCTTGCTTCTGGGCTACGACGTCATGCCGTCGGTTGCCACCGTGGAATTCGCCGTGAAATACGCGGAAGCCGCCGACTCCATCGGATCCAAGGCGCCGTACCACCTCAAGATCAACACGGGGATGAACCGCGTCGGGGTGCGCTACGACTCGGTCGTGGACTTCCTGGAAACCATATCGTTCCACCGCGCGCTTCGGCTGGTCGGCACGTTCACCCACTTCGCCACGGCCGACGCCCAGGACACCATGGACTTCAACCTTCAGAAGTCGCGGTTCGAGGACGCGCTGGCGGCAATGCGGGCAGCCGGCTTCGACCCCGGCATAGTGCACGCCGCGAACTCGGCGGCCACCATAAGGTACAAGGAAGTGCAGTACGACATGGTGCGCCCCGGGCTTGCCATGTACGGCTACTTCCCTTGCCCCGAGACCTACGGTGCGGTCAACCTGCTTCCTGCCATGAGCGTGAAGGCGCGCATAACGCAGATCAACCAGGTTCCGGTGGGCGAGGGCGTGAGCTACGGCCTCCTGCACCGCTGCAACGGCTTCGCGAAGATATGCACGGTGCCGATAGGCTACGCCGACGGACTCAACCGCGCGCTTTCGGGGCGCATCGATTTCATAATGGGCGGGCGCACCTACCCGCAGGTGGGCAACATATGCATGGACCAGTGCATGTTCGAGGTGGACGTACGCACCCGTAGCGGGATCGGACGCATAGAGCCGCAGGTCGGGGACGAGGTAATCGTCATCGGCGAGGAGGGCAACGCCTTCACCACCATCGACCAGATGGCCGACATGCTGGGAACCATCCCCTACGAGGTCATGATCGCCTTCGGGAACAGCAGGATGCCGAAGCTTTATGTCTGAGGCCACGCTCGAGGAAAGGCGCCAGGCGCTGCAGGCCATAGCCGACGAGGTGTCGCATTGCAGGAAGTGCGAGCTTTGCGGCGGCCGCACCAACGCCGTGTTCGGCGACGGCTCGCCCGACGCCCGCGTGCTGATCGTGGGGGAGGCCCCGGGCAAGAACGAGGACCTGCAAGGCAAGCCGTTCGTGGGCGCCGCCGGGAAGTACCTCGACGAGCTTCTGGGGATAGCCGGGCTCGCACGCGAGGACGTGTTCATCGCCAACGTGCTGAAGTGCCGCCCTCCGGGCAACCGCGACCCGCGCCCCGAGGAGATCCAGGCGTGCGCCGACTACCTGCGCAACCAGACGCGCGCCATCGACCCCGAGTACATCGTCACCTTGGGGAACTTCGCCACGAAGTTCATCCTGCGCACCGAGACCGGCATCACCCGGCTGCGTGGAAGGCTGCAGCGTGCGGGAAGGTTCAAGGTGTTCCCGGTGTTCCACCCGGCCGCCGCCATCTACGACCAGTCGAAGAGGCCCGTGCTGGAGGACGACTTCGCGAAGCTCGGCGAGCTGCTTGCGGCCGACTGACCGCCTGGCCGCCGATGTTCGACCCCGTCGCCTACATCAACGAGCCCAGGTGGAGACATTCCAGCCTTGGGCTCGAACGCATAACCCTCCTTCTTGAAAAGCTGGGCAGGCCGCAGGACGCCTTCCTTTCCGTGCATGTCGCCGGAACCAATGGGAAGGGGTCGACGAGCGCGTACCTGTCGAGCATCCTGCGCGCGTCGAACCTGCGCACAGGCCTGTTCACGAGCCCGTTCATCGAACGCTTCGAGGAACGCATCCAGGTGGACGGAGAAGTCATCCCGGCCGAAGAGCTGCTGGACGCGACGCTTGCCGTGCGCGACGCCGCCGACGAGGTGGAACAGGAGATGGGGGAGCATCCCACCGAGTTCGAGCTGATGTGCGCGGTTGCCTTCGTGCATTTCTCGAGGCGCGGGTGCGACGTTGCGGTGGTCGAATGCGGGCTGGGAGGACGCCTCGACGCCACCAACGTCGTGTCCCCGGCCGTTTGCGTGGTCACGCGCATAGGCATGGACCACACGGACGTGCTCGGCGACACCCTTTCGGCCATTGCCGCCGAGAAGGCGGGAATAATCAAGGAAGGCGTGCCCGTCGTCAGCTGGCCGCAGCAGGACGAGGCGGCCTCGGTGATACGCGAGCGTTGCAACGACATGGGATGCGAACTGGTCGAGAGCGACTTCTCACGGCTCGAGGTCGCGCCTTTGGGGTCGCTTTCCGACAGGCGGTTCGAGACAAGGGAGACAGGGGGACGGTTCTCCTGTCTCGGCGCTCAGAGACAGGAGAACCGTCCCCCAGTCTCCCTTGTCTCGGCGCTGCGGCGTTTCCGCGCCCGCGGCAGGCCCAACGAGACGAAGCTGCTTGGCGCATACCAGCCGACGAACGCCGCCGTGGCCATCGACGCCGCGCGCGTGCTTTCGGCGCGTCGGCCGGAATTCGGAATCACTCAGGATGCGATAGCGAGGGGCGTTGCCGACGCCGTGTGGCCCGGCAGGTTCGAGGTGGTCGCCACGTCGCCTTTGGTGGTCGTGGACGGCGCCCACAACCCTCAGGGGGCCGAAGCGCTCGCAGAGTCGATGCGCGAGCTTGTGGACGTCCGTCCGGGCAGACGCCCGACCCTGGTCGTCGGGGTCCTGGCCGACAAGGACTATCCCGCAATCGTCGCGCCGATGCTTCCATACGCGCGCCGCATCGTCGCCTACACCCCGGACAACCCCAGGGCGCTGGATGCTTCCGCCTTGGCCCGCGAGGCCGCTTCGCAGGCGGAGAAGGCGGGGATGGACGTCGAGGTGGCCGTCGCGGAAAGCGCCGGCGAGGCAATGTCGCTTGCCGTGGAAAAGGAAGGCCCCGAAGGCATGGTCGTCGCCTTCGGGACCTTGTATTCGATAGGCGCCGTCAAGCAGGCTTTGGCGCCGCTTGGCTGACGCGGCAGGCAAGCCTTCCGGCCGCCGCGGCCTTCGTTACTCGTCCTTGGGGGTAAGAAGCCCGTATCCTCCGTCGCTGCGGCGGTAGATGACGTGCACGTCGCCGGAATCGCGGTCGGTGTACACGAAGAAGTCGTGCCCGATCAGGTCGATCTGGACCATTGCCTCCTCTTCCGTCAGCGGGGTGTACTTTATCTTCTTGCGGCGCACCACCTCGTCGTCGGAAAGCTCGTCCATCAGCGCGTCGAGGTCGAGGTCGCTTTCGGGACGCGCGGAAGCGTCGCGCACGGCGACGTCCTGCTCGGTCTTCTTGGTGCGCTTGCTGCGCACGCGCGTCTTGAACTTGCGGAGCT
>CBCTKQ010000032.1:0-13458 GCA_965147515.1 uncultured Eggerthellaceae bacterium
GCATGGCTGGCAGCCATGAGGTCAGGGGTTCGAACCCCCTATGCTCCACCACCATTTTTCGGCTACCATTCTTTAATGGTAGCCGTTATTTTTTACATGAAAGAGACGAAATGGATGAGCAGGACGAGTACAGAAGGCCGGCGAACGAGGACGACGACGGCTACGACCCCTATTCCGACCGTCCGGCCAGCGAGCCCCGGTACGAGGAAGACCCCTGGCGCTAGGCCGTCTCTGATACAATCGAACCTGCAAGAGGGGAGCTGGGGTTAGCCCGGCTGAGAGGAAGGCCCGCCTTCGACCCTGAAACCTGATCTGGGTAATGCCAGCGTAGGGACCATATCAACCAATGCAGGGGTCCCGCAGATTAGGTGCGGGACCTTTTTTCATGTGCCGCACCGGAAAGGAGCGCGCATGGAATGCGCAGTCGCAGTGCAAGTGCTGCCTATGGACGTGGCCGACGACGACGAGGTGTGCCGCATCGTCGACGAGGTGATCGACTACCTCATGTCGCTTCCCGTGAAGCTGTTCGTCGGACCCTTCGAAACCACTATCGAGGGCGACTACGACACGTGCCTGGACGCCTTGAAGCAGTGCCAGCTGATCGCTGCTGCGGCCGGGTCGGACAAGGTGATGACCTACGCCAAGATCGACTACCGCCCCTCGGGCGACCTTCTGACCACCAAGCGCAAGGTGGGGAAGTACTCGCAGGCCAACCAGCAGTCGGGCCTGTCCGAAGGCTGCACGATCGACGCGGAGCCGGGCCTCGCCGCATGACGCGGTCGCGCGTGAAATGGGTGGCACCCACCCTTACGGTCGCGGCGGTCGTCGCCCTTTGGCAGGCGGCTTGCAGCTTAGGGCTGGTGCCGTCGTTCATGCTGCCCAGCCCCGTCCAGGTGGCCCAGTCCATCGTGGGCGATTTCGGCCTGCTCATGTCGCACGCCTGGGTGACGCTGGCCGAGGCGCTGGCCGGCCTTGCCGCCGGCGTGGCTTTCGGCTTCCTCATCGCAATGGGGATGGACCGTTTCCGCACGATGGACGCAGCGCTGTCGCCCCTGGTCACCATATCGCAGACCATCCCGACGGTGGCCATAGCGCCGCTTCTGGTGCTCTGGCTTGGCTACGGCATGAAGCCGAAGATGCTGTTGGTGGCGCTCACCACGTTCTTCCCCATAACGGTGTCGCTCGCGCAGGGCTTCCGTTCCGTCGATCCCGACACCGTCGACCTCATGCGGGTCATGGGGGCCAGCTGGTGGCAGACGTTCCGCCTGGTGAAGGTGCCTGCCGCCGCCGGACACTTCTTCAGCGGCCTGCGCATAAGCGCCACCTACGCGGTAGTGGGCGCGGTGGTCGCCGAGTGGCTGGGCGGCTTCGAAGGCCTGGGTGTGTACATGACGCGCGTGCGCAAGTCCTATTCGTACGACCAGATGTTCGCAGTGATAATCATAATTTCCGCCCTGTCCCTGGCATTGATGGGCGCCGTCAAGTTGTTGGAGCGCGCATGCATGCCGTGGAGGCGGGCAGTTAAGGAGAAGAAATGAGACCTTCAAACAAGAACAAGGCGGCAGCTGCAGCCTGCGCCACCGCACTGGCGGCTTCCCTCGCGCTTTCCGGATGCGCATCGCAGCCGGCGCAGCAGTCCCAGTCCGGCGCAGCAGGCGAAAACGACGCCCTGGAAAAGCTGACGCTTGTGCTCGACTACGTCCCCAACACCAACCACACCGGCATCTACGTGGCCATCGACAAGGGCTACTACGCCGACGCTGGCCTCGAAGTCGAGGTCGTGCAGCCGCCCGACGACGGAGCCGACGCCCTGGTGGGAAGCGGCAAGGCGCAGCTGGGCATCGGCTACCAGGACGTGATGGCCAACTACCTTGGAAGCGACGACCCGCTGCCTGTCACCGCCATTGCGGCGCTGGTGCAGCACAACACTTCGGGAATCGTCAGCCGCCAGGGCGAGGGCATCGACCGTCCCGCCGGGCTTGCGGGCCACGAGTACGGCACGTGGGACCAGGACGTCGAGAAGGCCATCATGAAGAGCATCGTCGAGACCGACGGCGGCAATTGGGACGAGGTCAGCCTCGTGCCCGCCAACTCCACCGACGACATCGCGGGCCTTCGCGCCGACATGTACGACGCCATATGGATATACGAGGGCTGGGCGCTCCAGAACGCGAAGCTGCAGGACTATCCCGTGGACTACTTCAGCATCCGCAGCATCGACGACACCTTCGACTACTACACGCCGGTCATCATAGCCAACGACGCCTTCCTGGAAAGCGAGCCCGACACGGTGGCCGCCTTCCTGGCCGCCACCGAGAAAGGCTACCTGTACGCTTCGGAGAACTCCGACGAGGCGGCCGACATCCTGGTGGCATACGCGCCCGAGACCGATCCCGAGCTTGCAAGGATATCGCAGCAGTACCTGGCCGACCTCTACGTGGACGACGCGCCGCAGTGGGGCTATATCGACGCCGATAGGTGGGACCGCTTCTACGAGTGGATGGGCGAAGAAGGCCTGGTCTCCGTGCCCATCCCGGAAGGCGAAGGCTTCACCAATGAGTTCCTGCCGAAACGCTAGTGCGGCCGGGCCGGACGCGCCGGCGCCCACCGGGTCAGGCTGCATTCAGCCCGGCCCGGTGGGAGCCTTCCCGCCGGATGCCGGGCGCGTAAGGCTCGAAGCCGTCGGCCTCAGCCTGTCCTGGGACGGCCAGGCCGTATGCAAGGACGTGTCGTTCGACGTTCACGAGGGAGAGCTTCTGTGCCTGGTGGGCAAGTCTGGCTCGGGCAAGACCACCATCTTCCACGCGCTGGCAGGCCTCACGATGCCTGAAGCCGGCCGCGTGCTGCTCGACGGCGAAGACGTCACCGGCAGGCCGGGCAAGGTCAGCTACATGCTGCAGAAGGACCTGCTTTTGGACCAGCACACCGTCGTCGACAACGTCGGCATGCCCTTGCGCATCGCAGGTGCGTCCAAAAGCGACGCGCGCAAGGCAGCCCGGTCCCATATGGCCGAGTTCGGGCTTCAAGGCACCGAGAAGAGCTACCCTTCGCAGCTTTCGGGCGGCATGCGGCAGCGTGCGGCGCTCTTGCGCACGTACCTCATGGACAACGACGTGGTGCTCATGGACGAGCCCTTCAGCGCGCTCGACGCCTTCACACGCAAGGACATGCAGCAGTGGTTTTTGTCCATGCTGACCAGGCTGGGGCTGTCGTCGGTCCTCGTCACCCACGACGTGGACGAGGCGCTGGCCATGGGCGACCGCATCATGGTGCTTGCGGGGAGCCCGGCGTCCGGAATCCCCAGCAGGATTGCAGGAATGGTGGACGTGCCGTTTCCGCGCGAATGCCGCGAGGGCTTCCTGCTCACCGACGATGCGCTCGACGTGAAGAAGCAAGTGCTAGCCTTGCTCGCCTGACCTGGGCGTCGGGGGCATTATTCGCCCCTCGGCGTCCTTCTCGATCTCGGCGGTGCTCTTCCAGGTCCTGTCGGACGACGCCACGGCCAGCCTTACGAGCCTGCAAAGCTCCTCGCGCGAGCGCCTTCGCGTTTTGAGCAGTATGTTGCTGACGTGGTACTTCACTCCCGACACCGACAGCCTCAGCCGCTTCGCTATGTCGGCGTTTCCCGCGCCGTCGAGGATGTGCTGCGCCACCACGATCTCCTTCTTGGTAAGGTCGTGGCGCTTCAGCTCGTCCTCGCGCATCAGGTACAGCGCGCGCAGGATGTCCGTTGCGCATATCGGATCTTTGGCACGTTTCTTCCGCATGTGTACTCCTTAATTTGTTAACGAATGAGCGCATCTTGATTTTGATTCGGCGTGGCTTCGCTGCAGCCGCATCCGGGCATGTATGCAACCGTGGCATTGCCGTCGCGAATGCTGCACGAAAGTTCGCGCATTCGTTTATCCATATAATCTGGCTGGGGCTAGTGCAAGTACGGTAAACTTAACCGCACTGGACCCATTCCAAACACGCCCATATCGGCCAATTCGAAAGTGATGGTGGTTACCATGGCTGCGCCTGCAACTGAACACGTAAGGAACATCGTGCTTGTCGGACAGGACGGAGCGGGGAAGACTTCCCTTGCCGAGGCCATGCTCTACGTCTCCGGCCGCACCCCTCGCATGGGCACCACCCATGACGGGAAGTCCTACCTTGACTACGACGCCGAGGAGATAAAGCGCAAGTTCACCATATCAACCTCCATCGCGCCGGTTCCCTACAAGGACTACAAGATCAACGTGCTGGACACGTCGGGCCATCCCGACTTCATAGGCGACACGCTGGCCACCATGCAGGCGGCCGAGATGGCGCTTTTCGTGGTTGACGCCGTCGCAGGCCCGCAGGTCATGACCACGCGCATCTGGCGCGAGGCCGAGAACATGCGCCTTTCCCGCGCCGTGTACATCAACCACATCGACCGCGAGAACGCGAACTTCGACGCAGCGATGGCTTCGCTGCATGCGCGTTTCGGCGGCCGCCTTGGCGCCGTCACCATACCCATCGGCGTCGACAAGGACTTCCAGGGCGTCATAGACGTCATCCGCATGAAGGCCCGCTACCACTCCGCCAGCGGCGGCGAGGAAATAGTGGAGGACATCCCGGCCGAATACATGGACGCCGCCGAGGCGGCGCGCGACAAGCTGTGCGACCTGGTGGCCGAGGCCGACGACGAGCTCATGATGAAGTACCTCGACGGCGAGGAGCAGCTCACCCAGGAAGAACTGGAATCCCTGCTCGACAAGGCCATCGCGCAAGAGCTCATCATCCCCGTGTTCGTGGGATCCACCATCATCATGCAGGGCGTGCAGGGCCTGATCGAGGACATCTGCACCTACTTCCCGCACCCGCGCAGCCACGGCCGCTTCCGCCAGATGGCCGACGGCGTCACCATCCCCATCGACGAGACCAAGCGTCCCTCGGCCTTCGTGTTCAAGACGGTGTCCGACCCGTTCGTCGGGCGCCTCAGCTTCCTCAAGGTCACCTCGGGCTACCTCGAGCCCGGCCTCGAACTCGTCAACTCGCGCACCGGCAAGAAGGAGCGCCTGGGCAAGATCCAGATCATGATGGGCAAGGAACTCACCGACGTGAAGAGCGCCAAGGCCGGCGACATCGTCATCGTCCCCAAGCTGAACGAGACGCGCTCGGGCGACACCCTCTCCGTCGAGGGTGACATCGCCATCGAGCCGCTCGAGCTTCCCGAGCCGCTGTACCCCGTCGCCATCGAGGCGAAGAACAAGAACGAGGAAGACAAGCTGGGAACGTTCCTGGCCCGCGCCGCCGAGGCCGATCCCACCATCAAGATCACCCGCGACGAGCAGACGCACCAGACCATCCTGCACGCGATGGGCGAGGCGCAGGTGGACATGCTGCTGTCGCGCCTGAAGGAACAGGCCGGCGTCGAGGCGAATCTGGTCCCCGTGCGCATTCCCTACCGCGAGACCATCCGCAAGGCCGCCGAAGCGCAGGGCCGCCACAAGAAGCAGACGGGCGGCGCCGGGCAGTTCGGCGACTGCTGGCTGCGCATCGAGCCCTTCCCCGGCCAGGGCTACGAGTTCGTCGACGAGATCAAGGGCGGCGTGATCCCCAACGGGCTCATCCCCGCCGTCGACAAGGGCGTGCAGGAGGCAATGGCCGAAGGGTTCCTTGCCGGTTACCCCATGGTCGACATCAAGTGCGCGGTGTTCGACGGCTCCTACCATCCGGTCGATTCCAACGAGATGGCGTTCAAGACGGCCGCCCGCATCGGCTTCCGCGCGGCGTGCGAGAAGGCCAACCCCATCGTGCTCGAGCCCATCGCGTCCATGGACATCGAGGTAGGCGAGGAATACGCCGGCGCGGTCATGGGCGACATTTCAACCCGCAGGGGCCGCATAGTCGGAACCGATGCCGGCGCCGCAGGCGAGACCATCATCAAGGTGCGCGTGCCCTACGCCGAGGTCATCGAGTACACGAAGGACCTCCGCTCGCTCACCCGCGGGTCGGGTACATACACCATCCAGATCGACGGCTACGAAGAGGCCCCGCACGACGTGACCAAGAAGCTCGTCGCGGAATACGAGGCCGCGCGAGCCGCCGGAAACTAGTATCATCTAACGGTCTTATATAGCAGAAGGGTTCGGCCACGGGGCCTGCAAGGGAGGCAGGCCGGCTGGAGCCACTAGGGGAGAGGAACCATATGAAGCCATACAAGACAGTCATCTACAGCTTCTTCGTAGGAGGCACGTTTGCGCTGATAGCGCAGGCCATCCTGTCGTTCTGGCAGATGGCCCTTGCCGGAACGCCCATGGAGTTCTTCATGGGAGGCGCCACGCTTGTCAGCATGGGCATCATCGGCTGCGTCCTTGGCGGCCTTGCGTGCTATCAGTACGTCGAGGAATGGGCCACGTTCGGCGCGCTGCTGCCGTTCTCCGGGTTCGCCATGGCCGTGGGCATGAAGGCCGTTGGTCCGTGGACCAAGAAGAACGAGTCCATGGGCAAGTGCATCTGGAACTGCGTGTGGTTCGTCGTCTGGTTCAACGTGCTGTTCATGGCCGTCTGCGTGGCCATCGGCTACGTGTGCGGAATGATGGGCGTCCAGCCCGGCCAGAACATGGGCGTTCCCAAGACCGAGGGCGGCATGCTGTTCTTCAACGCCTTCTGGGTGGGCGGCCTGCTGGCGGCCGTGTTCCAGGTGCTTTTCCTGGCGTGCAAGGCCATCACGCCCAAGACCACGCCACTGTACATCCTGATGACGGCATGGATGGTGGGGGCCATTCTTGCCCCCTTCGGAATCTCCGGCGCGCTTGCGAACTTCGCCGGCCAGGGATTCTCGGTCATGATCACCGTCGGCGGATACAACACCTACAACATCGGAATGGACCTCTTCCTGGGCGGCGAGCATGCCATGGCCGGCCTGGTTCACCTGGGTTCGTTCGCGCTGGCCGTGTGCGGCCTTGCGCTCACCGCGCTGTTCACCTTCTGGATCTACAACTGGGTGTTCGGCCGCAAGCCCATCGACGAGGTGCACGCCGAGAAGGCCTTGCATTCCCTCGAGGAGCTTGGCTACGACGCGTCCATGGTCAAGAAGAAGAACGTCGAGGAACTTGAAGGCTTCGACTCAGGCGACGACAACGGCACGCCCGTAGGCACCGCCGAAAGCGTAACCGCCTAGCCTGCTTGCAGGCCAGGCTCTCCGAAAGGAACGTCTAGAATGTCACGCGGCGGCAACAAGCGCAAGAACGCCCAGGTCAAGGTTGCGCAGCTTGAGATCAAGAAGCGCAACGGGCTGGTTGTTGCCGTCGCCGTATTCGTCGCGTTGGCCGTCATCATAGGGCTGAAGCTGTCGTTCGAGGCGCAAGGCGCCGAATGGGCAGCCACCCCCTTCGCCAACCTAACCCTTTTTGTTCTGGCCGTGGTCGCCGCAGGCGTCGCCGGCTGGGGCACCCGCACCTGGAAGCGCGCACGCGACGAAATCAGGGTCATCGAGAAAAGAAGCAAAAAGTAGAACAAATGTTCTAAATTCGTGCTATACTGGGATCGTCGAAACCAGTACAAGCGCATCTTCCGATGTCCGCGCTGACTCGCCACCGGCTTGAGTCCATACCACGCTTGTAAACCTTCGAAAAAGGCAACGCAAGCAACAGGAGGTATGGACATGGCCACCAACGAATTCCATTTCACCCAAGAAGACGTAACAACCGTTTACGACGCCTTGCTTCAATGCGACGGCTGCGAGGTCGCACGGTCGCTTGTAGGGGGCGCCACGGGCGTCAAGGGCGCATCCCTCAAACGCCGCCGCGTCCTTTGGGCCACGCAGCGCTGGGCGTCGTCTCTCTTAAGGCTCGCTTCGCTCGTCGAACCAAACTACGAGGCGTCAGGTCGCGTTCTTCTTCCATGGAAGGCGTCTCATCTGGCAATCCTGCCCAACATGTCCTGGCCCGATGCGCTGGGCATGCGCATAGCGTTTCCAGCCAATGTCGCGCCCGATCGCAAGGCACAGCTTCTGGCCAACGTCCTGCTAGGGATGTCCTACTCATGATTAACGTACTTGAAACATAGGGCACACTAGCGCGAAACAAAGCTCCTGTAGTCTCGTATGCGACGAAGGAGGAGAAGCCATGGTTGGTAGGAAGCTAAGGGAAGGCGACGTGCGCATCCCGTCCGGCTGTGCGATAGCCGGCATCATAGACAGAAGTGGCCAACGGCACGACGGCCAGGACATACTCAAGTCCATAGCCCTCATGCACGACCGCGGCAACGGCCTCGGCGGCGGGTTTGCAGCCTATGGCATCTATCCCGAATACAAGGACCTCTACGCGTTCCACATCATGTACGAAGGTGTCGAGGCCAGGGCCGAGACCGAACGGTACCTCGACCAGTTCTTCATGAGCGAGAAGCAGGAGCGCATCCCCACCGAACCCGTTGCCTCGATCAAGAACCCTCCCGACATTTGGCGTTACTTCGTGGCCCCTCACCCCATGAGGCTGAACATGAGCGGCCTCGACGAATCCGAGTACACCATGCAGCATGTGTTCCACATCAACGGGCAGATAGAAGGCGCGTTCGTTGCGTCGTCCGGAAAGAACATGGGGGCGTTCAAGGGCGTAGGCTACCCCGAAGACATCGGCGAGTTCTACCGCATCCAAGACTACGACGCCTGGGCATGGACGGCGCATGGCCGGTTCCCCACCAACACGCCCGGATGGTGGGGCGGCGCGCATCCGTTCACGCTTCTGAACTGGTCGGTGGTCCACAACGGCGAAATATCGAGCTACGACGCCAACAGGCGCTACGTCGAGCAGTTCGGCTACGACTGCCGCCTGCAGACCGACACCGAGGTGATCACCTACCTGTTCGACCTTCTGGTCAGGCGTCACGGCTTCACTCAGGAAACTGCCGCGCACATCATGGCTGCAAGCTCGTGGGAAGACATCGACAAGCTTCCCGCCGACGTTAGGGAATACGAGACGGCCTTGCGCGCCGCCTACTCAAGCGCGTTGGTCAACGGCCCGTTCTCCGTCATACTCGGGTCCGACGACGGGCTGCTGGCCCTGAACGACCGCCTGAAGCTGCGCGCCTTGATGGTCGGCGAAAAGGGCCCCATGGTCTATCTGGCGTCCGAACAGGCCGCGATCGAGGTCGTGTGCCCCGACGCCGAGAACGTGAGGTCCATAGAAGGCGGCGTGCCCTTCGTCGTGCAGCTCGACGAGGTGGCCCGCAAGCGTCTTTCCGCATCGTCCGAGAACAGCCCGTTCGAGCGCCCGTTCGCGCATGAGACGGGCGTGATGCCGAAGGGCAGGAAAGAGGCCTTCCAGCATGCTTGATTACGTCTACCCAAGGTACAAGGTCCTCCGCGACCGCGAGGAATGCGTCGAATGCGGCGTGTGCGAGAGGTCCTGCGCGAACGGCGTGCATGCCGTAAACGACGAGTCGGGGCGTCTGGTGGCCGACCACTCCAAATGCGTGAACTGCCAAAGGTGCGTGGTCATGTGCCCCACGCATGCGCTGGCAATCACCAAATGGCCGCAGGTCGACAGCGGGTCCCACAACTGGACGCTTGGCTACATGCAAGACATCGCCAAGCAGGCGCAGACGGGCGGCGTGCTGCTTTCGTCCATGGGCAACCCCGAACCCTACCCGATCTACTGGGACCATCTGCTGCTCAACGCCAGCCAGGTCACCAACCCTTCCATCGACCCTCTGCGCGAGCCCATGGAAACGCGCGTGCTGCTCGGAAGCCGGCCCAACATCCTCAAGGTCAACGAGCGCAAGAAGTCGCTGGTCGAACAAATGCCTCCGCAGCTGAAGCTCGACGTCCCGCTGATGTTCTCGGCCATGAGCTTCGGATCCATATCGCTCAATGCGCAGAAGGCGCTTGCCATGGCCGCAAAGGAGCTTGGGACCTACTTCAACACGGGGGAAGGTGGCCTTCACCGCGACCTCGAGCCGTACAAGGACCGCGCCATAGTGCAGGTGGCGTCCGGCCGATTCGGGGTCGATCCACACTACTTGAACGCCGGCGCCGCAATCGAGATAAAGATAGGCCAAGGCGCCAAGCCTGGCATCGGCGGGCATCTTCCTGGCGAGAAGATAAACGAGGAAGTGTCCCGCACGCGCATGATACCCCAGGGCACCGACGCCATATCCCCGGCGCCCCATCACGACATCTACTCCATCGAAGACCTTCGCCAGCTGATCTTCTCGCTGAAGGAGGCCACGCGATACACGAAGCCGGTGTCGGTGAAGATAGCCGCCGTGCACAACGCGCCGGCCATAGCCTCGGGCATGGCCCGCGCCGGTGCCGACATCATAGTCATCGACGGTTTCCGCGGAGGCACGGGCGCGGCCCCGAAGCGCATCCGCGACAACGTCGGAATCCCGGTCGAACTCGCTCTAGCGTCGGTCGATCAACGGCTGCGCGACGAAGGCATACGATCCACGGTCAGCATCGTGGCCGCCGGTTCCATGCGCAGCTCGGCCGACGTGGTTCGCGCCGTCGCGTTGGGGGCCGACGCAGCCTACATAGCCTCGGCCGCGCTCATTTCGTTCGGGTGCCACCAGTGCGGCGACTGCTCCAGCGGCAAGTGCAACTGGGGCATCGCCACCCAGCGCCCTGACCTCACCAAGCGGCTCAACCCCGAGATAGCCGCCGAACGCGTCATCAACATGGTCAGGGCGTGGAACCACGAAATCAAGGAAATGATGGGCGGAATGGGAATCAACGCCATCGACAGCCTGCGCGGGAACAGGCTGATGCTGAGAGGCGTTGGGCTCAACGAGAAAGAGCTCGAGATTCTCGGCGTGAAGCACGCGGGGGAGTGACGACATGAAAAGGGTATACGCCATAGAGGCCTGGTGCATCAACTGCAGGCGCTGCGAAGTCGCATGCAAGGCATTCCACTCCGAGTCGGGAAGGCCACAGAAGCCTTCTGCGGAGGGCATCCAGCCGCAAAGCAGGGTGCGTGTCGAGGGCGGAAGCGCCCTTTCGATAGCAGTCAACTGCCGCCATTGCGCGCAGCCGCGCTGCGTAGAGGGCTGCATATCCGGCGCCATGACCAAGAACCCGGAAACAGGCGTCGTCGCATCCGACCCCACGAAGTGCGTCGGATGCCGCACGTGCGTGTCCATGTGCCCGTTCGGCGCAGTGAAGATAGCCAAGGGCCCCGTCAAAGAAGTCGCCTTCAAGTGCGACCTATGCGGAGACGAACCCGGCCGTCCCGGCGAACCCAGCTGCGTCAAGGCATGCCCCAACCGGGCGCTGATTTACATCGAAAGCGAGGGGGCGTAGCATGGCATCCAGAAGTACCGAATATCTAATAATCGGCAACTCGGCCGCCGGAATAGCCGCAGCCGAAGCCATCCGCGAAACGTCCCCTGAAGGGATCATCACCATCGTGGGAGACGAACCCTATCCCGCCTACGGGCGCCCGCTGATCTCGTACCTCATCGAAGGGAAGACAACGCAGGACGACATATGGTTGCGCGACGCCGACTTCTACGACAGCAACGGCATCGATGCCCTGCTGGGCCCCGACTTCAAGGTCGAAACACTGAATCCGCAGGCCCACGAAGCCGTGCTCGCCAACGGCGACGTCGTCTCGTACGGCAAATGCCTGCTGGCAACCGGCTCGGTCCCCTTCGTCCCTCCCATCGAAGGCCTGGGCGAAGGAAGCAACGTGTTCTCCTTCATGTCGCTTGACGATGCAAAAAGGCTTCAGAATGCCGTCGAAAAGGCTGCCGAGGACCGCCAAGGCGCCGACGCAGGCTCCGTCCGGGTGGTCGTGGTGGGCGCAGGCCTTATCGGCCTCAAGGCCGCCGAAGCCGTCTCGCATTACGTCGACGAGGTCTTGGTTCTCGAGCTTGCGCCACGCATCCTGCCCGCAGTGCTGGACGAGCAGGGGGCTTCCGTTCTCCAGCGCAGGCTCGAACGCGAGGGCATACTCTGCAGGCCCGGCGTGAGCGCCAGCTCGTTCGCCATCGAAGACGGCAGGGCGGTGAAGGCCAACCTCACCGACGGAAGCTCGGTCGATTGCGACGTCGTGGTAGCGGCTGTCGGCGTCAGGCCCAATTCTGCCCTTGCGGTCGATGCAGGGGCCCAGCAAGGCCGAGGCCTCGTCTGCGACGAGTCGCTGCGCACGTCGCTTCCCGACGTCTATGCGGCAGGTGACGTCGTGCAGGTAACCGACGCACTCGACGGCTCGCAGCATCCCCTTGCGCTCTGGCCGAACGCCGTCAGGCAGGGCAGGTGTGCCGGGTTGCACATGGCGGGGTCTGCGGACGCTTCTCCCTACAAGGGCGACTTCGCGGTGAATGCCGTCGACTTCTTCGACGCCAGCCTGCTGACGTCGGGCGTCATCAACCCTCCTGCCGATTCCACCGAATACCAAAGCACGGTATTCGCCGACGACGAATCGTATGCCAAGTTCGTCACGCGTGACGGCAGGCTTGTCGGCTACATCCTTCTCAACCGCCCCGACAACGCCGGCATCTACACCTCGCTGATCGAAAGCGGCGCCGACGTCGCATGCCTCGACCCCGAAATGTTCAAGGGCTCCCCGCAGAACCTGTGCCTTGCGGAAGACGTCCGTTGGGAAAGGCTGCATCGCGGCTACCCCTCATGCAGGAACGAACTGGGCTGGACGGAGGAATAAACATGGAACCCAAAACCGGCACCGCGCAGCTAAGCCTTGGCACCAGCCATTTCAAGGAAGCCAACGAGGACATACGACGCGCCTTGCAAGACGCCGACGTCGTGCGGCTGAACGACGTGTTCGCGCAACGCTACATCGGGTGCACCATGCCTGAAGGCAAGCGGCTGGAAATCCACGGAACGCCCGGCAACGACATGGCCTGCTACATGGACGGCGGCCAGATAGAAGTCTTCGGAAACGTGCAGGACCAGATAGGCAACACCATGAACGGCGGCTTGGTGGTCGTCCATGGACGATGCGGCGACGCAGCAGGATATGCCATGCGTGGCGGCCGAATAGTCATCCGCGACGACAGCGGGTGGAGGGTCGGCATACACATGAAGCAGTACGAGGACCGCTGCCCGGTCATAGTCATCGGCGGCGACGCGGGAAGCTTCCTGGGCGAGTACATGGCAGGCGGCGTCATACTGCTATTGGGACGTCCGGGCGAATACATCGCCACGGGCATGCACGGGGGAGTCATCTACCTGCGTCACAAGCTGCCTGAAGACATGGTTGCGGAAGGCCTCGTGCAGGAACCTTTGAGCGACGGCGACATCGCCACGGTCCAAGGGCTGCTCCGCGAATACGCGCAGCGCTTCGAAGGCGAAGCCGACTGCCCCGACCCTGCCGAGGCCGCATCGTTCTTCAAGCTGCGGCCAGCCACATCCCGCCCCTATGCCAGCATGTACGCAAATTAATACTTCGTCCTACCGGACGAAGTATTGTCAGACGCTGCGCGGCGCATCCAGTGGTTCAGATTCGACCTCCAAGAACTCCTCCCGTA
>CBCTKQ010000033.1:0-13367 GCA_965147515.1 uncultured Eggerthellaceae bacterium
ACGCCGAGCGGGTGAAGCAGAACTGCATCGCAGCCGGCGACGAAATAGACGTCTGCGTTCCCACGGGGAACTTCGGAAACATACTGGCCGCATGGTACGCCAAGCAGATGGGCACCCCCATCGGCACGCTGTTCTGCGCCAGCAACGAGAACCGCGTGCTGACCGACTTCATCAACACTGGCGTCTACGACATCTCCGACCGTAAGTTCGTGCTGACGCCGTCGCCCTCGATGGACATCCTCGTCTCTTCAAACCTCGAACGCCAGCTGTTCGAGCTCACCGGCCGCGACGCCGACGCCATAAAGGAATGGATGACCGACCTGAGCGAGAAGAAGAGGTTCGAGGTGGACGAGGCAACAGCCGCCAAGATGGCCACCACGTTCAAGGGCTGCTCCGTCGACAGCGCCGAATGCCTCGCCACCATCAAGGACGTGCTGGACGAGTACGACTACCTGATGGACCCCCACACCGCCGTCGCATACGCCGCGGCACGCAAGCTGCGCGGAAGCAACCCGGTGCTTGTGGCCAGCACGGCGCACTGGGCCAAGTTCGGAGACAACGTGTACCGCGCGCTCAACGGCATAGCCCCAGGCGATCCGCTTCCTGCCGAGGTAGCAGCGCTCACAGGATGCCAACTCAACCAGCTGATTGCCCAGGACACCGGCAAGCACGACATCCCTGCGGGACTCGCAAGGCTCGACGAGATGACGCCCAGGTTCGACGAAGTCATCCCCAACGACGTCGCCAGCGTCGAGGAGGCAGTCAGCGCCTTCCTGAAGTAAGCGGGCGAATGCCTGGCGACAACGGCGTGAACGTTCGAGGCCTCGCCTCTGTTTTGGTCTATTATGTTGCCAGTGGATAATCCCAAATGCGCGGAGGCAGCACTATGAGCAAGCTAGGCAAGCTTCAAACCAGCGTTCGTCTCTCCATCGTCAACCCCAAGTCGGAAAGCAGCTCGGTGTTCGGCCGGGGAATAGCGAACCTCTGCGAAGGCGTGCGGGAGAAGGGCTCCCTCAACGCGGCCGCAAAGTCGATGGGAATGGCATACAGCAAGGCCTGGCGCATCATCAAGGACACCGAGGACTCGCTCGGCGTCCAGCTTCTGATCCGCGACGGCGCCCATGGCAGCGTCCTTACCAAGGAAGGGTCCGAGCTGCTAGACGTCTACCTTTCGATCAACGACAAACTCTCGCAGGAATCCCTCGAACTGTACAAGAAACTCGCCAAGTAGGCAGCCTTCCCCGCCGACGCCTGCACATGCCTTAGGCGGCCCGACTTCGCGCACTGCCTCGTTTTGCGCCTTCGGTTCCGCGCGTTCGTCCTCCGCAAAGCTGTGCATGCAGTTGAAGCATGTGGGCATGTCGGCGAACGTCACCGCATTGCAGACCGGGCATGCCTTAGTCTCGTCTCGCAGAGCCAATGTGGATCACGTCTCCTTCCCTAAGCCACTCGCCTTCCCGCGAGAAGCGTTCTGCGACCAATGAGGCTTCCTTTCGTCGTATGCGCCTCATGGTCGCCACGTTCCTGTGCACCTCCAACACGCGCCCGTCGCGCGATATGAAGGCAACGTCCAGCGGGTACCGCATTCCGAAGGTATGGATGTCGTGGCAAGGAATCAGCAGCCTCGTCACGTCGTCCGGGTCGCGGAACAACATTCCGCGCAAACGCTCCTTCGCAGTGGTGGCAAGCTCCAACGACTCCACGTCGCCGCAGACGTCCATGATCCATTTCGAAGGGCGTCGGGCAGGACCGTTCGAGGCGCGCCGCCTTCCTGCCTTCCCGCCGCACGCCTTTCTCGCATCTGCGACGCCCATGTCTCCCTCCTTCGTCAGGTATGTCTTATACGCAAGACGATAGCCGCCTCTTCGCCGGCTTGAACGCACTCCGCCATAACCCATCTGCAAACCCCTTCCTTCTTCACGAACGTCTCGATGCCGCCCTCGCCTTCCTCGCAGGACGTCCATCCCTTGGCCGCCAGCGCCTCCCTTATGAACGACGCAGCGTCATGCGAGCTTCCTTTCCTGAGGAACCATACGAGCTCGAACGACTCGTTCGCTATCGCCTGGTCCATGTCTTCGAGGTCGATAAGCTCGACCTCCAGCCACTCTGGCACGTTGTCTCTTGCGACCTTCACCATTCCCTCCTCGCTCAGCACGCCATCGATGCCCGACCCGGCCTCGATGGATTCCCAAAGCCTTCCAACCAGCGGGCCTCGGCCTGCAACGCCTTCCGCATGCACCGCATCCGCCGCTGCGCATGCAATCAACGACGCAACCACGCACACCGCAGCCAGCGCGACGGCTTTCCGCCTCCTGCCTGCAGCCACGTTGGGCCCTGCGCGGCCTTGTCCCCGCCTCACAGCAGCACCCCCGGCTTGTATGGGCTGACCACCATGCGCGATTCGTGCACAAGCGCAGGCATCGGCACGCCCAGGACCTCCTGCTTCAATCCCAGCCCGAACAAGGTCGGGTGGAAGGTCATGGTCATCGAATACTTCTCGTATCCCCGACAGTCCCTTGACGACGTGACCTCGAACTCGAGGTTGTCGTCCGGCAGCGAGTCCTCTATGGCCGAAAGCACGTCTCCGGCGCCCGAGCCAGGCTGCGCCCCGGCCGCCGGGACGGCCGCGAACGTCCTGACGGCGTTCCTTCCCACCCTGTCGAACTCGGCGCACGAACCGAAGAACGAAAGCGCGTTGCATGCGATTGCGGCCACCACCACGACGACGGGAAGCACCACGCAGAGTTCCACCGTCATCTGGCCCAGGCCTTCCCTGGCCTTGGCTGGAAGCCGTTCCCGCAACGCGGCCCCAACTCCGAGGCGGCGCCTCATCGCCACTCCTTGACGCCGATGACGGACCCGACCACGCCTCCGACGGCTGCGATGCACTGCTCGACGTACCCCCCTGCGGCCTCGGAGAGCGACTCGGGGAGCGACACCTTCACGGGAATGACGACCCCTCCCACGGGAAACTCGATCTCGGCGATGGTGACCTCAAGGTCGGCGACGGCCTGCGAAACGGCGCCGGGAATGCTGGATGCAATCGAAGAAACCGCCCCTGCCGCCTCGGACGCCGAAAGCGCATTCGCCTTTGCTTGCCGGAACCGCACTGCAAAGGCGCCGTCGTCTGCGCCCGCAACATGCCCGGTGTTGAGCACCGCAGGCTTCAAGGCGTTCAGGTTCGCCGGTTCAAGGCCTGCGGCGTCCACCACCGCCTTCAGCGCGCCTTCGGCCCAGGACCCAAGCCCGCTCAACGTGCCCGTCGACACCGAGGAAAGTCCCCGACCCAGGGCGTCCGACAACGCTGATTGACCGTTTTCGTAGGCTTTGAGCAGCCCGTTCCAGCAGTCCAACACCACACGTGCGGCTCCAACCGCTGCGCTGCCGTTCTGCCCGAAGCCGTCCATCAGCGAAGTTATGACCGAAGAGCTGTCGTCGGCCGCGTCCTCGACCAGCGCAGCTGCGGATACCGCCGCCCGGGTTCCCAACACGCTTCCGCCTGACACGAACAGGCTCTCGAACCCGGCGTCGGCGGCATTCGATTCCAGGTTGGCCACGATGCAAATCGCGCCCGCCGCCCCCGGTGGTTGCGCCGATATGCGCCTGCTTCCTATCTCGGACAGCAGCTCGCCGATCCTGTCCAGCAAAGGCGTCACCTTCCCCTTCGCCTGCTCGAGCAGCGGGTCCATCTCGGCGCGCGCCTGCTGGTAGGCCTCGGCGGCCTGGCGTATCTTCTCGTAATGGTGCTCGAACCCGTTTGCGACGTTCGTCGAGGCCGACGCCACGTTGCCGATGCTCTCCAGCGAGAACCCGCAGGTGCCGCATCCTTCAAACTCGCCGGCCTCCAAGGCGGCCACGGTTCCCCACCTTGCCGCCCCGCCGCATGCAGGGCATCCGGCGTAGGCATGCATCGCGCCATCCGCAGAGACCGGGAACTGCAGCCCGTCGTAGAGCCTCGTCTGCCTGAACTCGTTCACGTTCCGGAACAGCTTGGGGAAGTTCGCCTGGAACGACCCCCCTTCGTCGTGCACGAACCCATCGCGCTCCAACTCTTCGGAAGCGAACGCATAGAAGGCCATCCTCAGGTGATAGCTGGCCGCGTCTGCCACGCTTCCTGAAGGCTCGGGCTCGCAGCTTCCCCTGAGCCTGTAATAGGCCTTCGCACGTTCCAGCGCGACGGAGAACGACCACGCGTCCACGCTGGAATAGGCGGGGTTCTGCGCGGAAGGCATCCACGGGAAACGCCCCGCGCGCTCGTATTGGCAGTACCCCGGCGCAGCCCCGCAGTCGTGCTCGAAGGCTTCGCGCTTGGCTGCATCGGCCTCCTTCGCCGCCTCCTCGGCAGCGGCGGCGTCGTCCCTTATGCCTTGGGCCTCGGACTCCACGTCTTCGGACAGTTCGGCAACGCCGCTTCCAAGCCCGGCGTCGATCTCCTGCCCTTCGGTGGGAAGGAGCACCGCCACCGCGTAGTAGCTGGCCTCCATCGCGCCGCGGTCGCAGGCCGACGCGACGCCTGCGGCACTCGCGGCGGCCAGGAACGGAAGCATCTTCTGCAACCGGTTCAGCCCCGCCGAAGCTTTCTCGGCGAACGCGTCGCGAGCCTTCGCCACCTTCGTGCCCAGCGATATCAGCTGCTCGGACACGGGGGCTGCGGGCGGAACGCAGGCCGTCACCAGTCCGATTCCGTACACGGTACCCACAAGCAGCGTCATCGACAGCAGCGCGGCGTCGCACGTCCTCACCACCACCATGAATTCGCCCACCTCGCTTTCCGCAGCCAGCACGGCGGCGTCCGCCACCTCCTGCACCTCTGCGGACGCCGAACCTACCCTGTACAGCTGCGCCCCAGAGAACAGCAGCGACAGGCAGAGCAGGAGGGAGACGGCCATTCCGACGGTGGTGATGCCTTCCTCGTCCCTGAATGTCCCTTTTGCATGCGCCGTCTTCGGGGAATGGCCGCGTCCCTCCTCTCTGCCGGGCAGCTTCATGCGCCTTGTCTTCATGCCCTTCCTCACCGCCCTCATATGCCTGCCCACCTCGAGGGGTCGCGCCCCTCCACTGCCCCGTCGACCCAGTCGGGCTGAACCTGCTGATGCGACTCGACCTCGACCACCAGGTTGCCCTGGCCGTTTGTAAGCCCCAGCAGCGCAAGCGCCCCGTCCATGAGCGGAAGGGGCTTCACTTCCGTGGCAATTCGCGCCGACGTCGCGTTCGACGACTCGTTCCCCTCCAGTTCTATGCGCCACGAGCATCCGCCTGAATGCACGTGGAACTGGTCGAGCTGGGGAACCGCGCCCAGCCTGCGCCGGACGAAGTCCTCTGCTAGCCCAGAGCCTCCATCGGTCGTGGACGCAAGCAGCCTGCAGGCCTCGGAAGCCGCCCCCTGCATCACGATCCTGTCGTACAGGACGATCCCCGGCTGCAGCAACAACAACACCAGAAGCACGAACACCGGAAGCGCGAAGGCGGCCTCGACCGTCGACTGCCCGCATTCAGTAGCAGAAGACATCCGCCACTCCCCCGAAAGCCCCCTGCACGTTGTGCGAGGCCGAGGCGACCGCGTGCTGCACGAACATCCCGTCGTCGACGGCGTTCCACAGCAACCCCAGCGCCACCACAACGGCCAGCGACGCAGCCATCACCACCGCGTATTCCACGGTGGACTGGCCGCGCTCGTCCGACGCAAACCCCATCAACACGCGACGGAAATGGGCGTCTGCAGCCCTCCCGCGGTCGATCCTTCTAGCCAGCGTGCGCCCTAAAGCCCTTGGATCCCGCTTGCTATCGCCTGCCACAGTTCTTCCAGCTTCGGACGGAAGATGGTTATGGCCAGGATCGCGATGACGACGAGCACGCCCACTAAGATCGCGTACTCCGTAGTGCCCTGCCCTCGCCTGCACGCCAGCTTCGCGTGAACGTGCGCCGCGAACCTCGACAAGGCCCCCGAGCATCCTCGGATTCCCCGGCACCCATCCCCTGCTGACCGCCCTTGCGTAACGGCCGTCATGCATTCCTGTCGCGCGCTTCGATTCCCTCGACACATCTAAATCCACCTTTCCTGAACTCGGTTCCGTCTTTCCTTCCATCAGAAACCGCCCTGCATCAGCTCGAGCAGGACGGGCCCTAGCACCATCGCCAGCATCGCCGGGAGGATCAGCACGCCGGTGGGGATCATCATCTTCACCGGGGCCTTGGCAATGCGTTCCTCTCGCTGCGACTGGTAGACGCTTCGCGCCTCCGCCGCGTCGCTTTCCAGGCTTGCCACCATCGACGACCCGTACCGGATCGACTTGACCACCGTCTCCACCACCCGTGCGAGGATGGCCGAATCGTAGGTTGACGCAAGCTTGCGCAGGGCCTCGTCGCGCCTGGACAGCCCACAGCTCCACTGCACGCGGGCGTTCTCGAGCTCGCGCGATAGCAGCGTGTCGAAATGCTCGGCGTATATGCGCAGGCTCGAATCGAACGGCAGCCCGCTGCGCATGCCGAGGGCCACCACGTCCAGCATCTCCGGCAGGTGGCGCTCGGCCGCCTGCGCCCTTTCCTTGGCCCGCGCCCGCATAGCATGCGCCGGCATGCCAAACCCGGCGGCCGCGCCTGCGACGACCAGGACCGCCGAAAGCTGCGCAGAGAACAGCATTCCTGCGGCAAGCCCTGCAGCTGCGCATCCTGCAGCCGTCCGGAACCTCGCCTCGTTGAACGCCTGAGGGCTCACCTTGCCCTCCAGCCCAGACAGCCTGGCCAACGAGCCGAACTCCTTGCCTTCGGGGAACCCCTTCGGGGCGATTCCCCTGCCGCGCGCCAGCGAAAGCTCCCGCGAAAGGCGCTCCATCGCGGAAATCAGCCTGTCGCCAGCGGAGGTGCCGCCCTCGCTGCTTCCGCCTTTCCCCTCCGGCGCGATCGACGCCTTGTGCCTCCTGGCCCTGACCCAGCCTTCGTAGGCGTGCCAGAACGCGAAACCACACGCTGCGGCCATAAGGCAGCTGGCCGCAACAAGCCCCGTCGCCATGGCCTCCACGTCAAACCACCTCGACCTTCAGCATGCGCCGCACTACGAGCACCCCTGCCAACTGCATCGTCAAGGCCAGGGCCAGCACCGCCATCCCCAACGCGCTCGAGAAGAACGGCGACAGGAAGTCGGGGCTCATCAGCGAAAAGAGGGCCACGAGTATGAACGGCATCACCGTCACGATGCTGGCCGACAGCTTCGCCTGCGCCGTCTGCACGCGCAGCGACCGCATCAGCTTCAGCTCGCCCTCTATCGACTCCGTAGCAGACTCCAGCACGGGCGCGATGCTGCCGCCGCTTTTGTGCTGCACGTCCAGCGCCACGGCCACGAACGAAAGCTCGGGGAGCCTGGGATTGTTACGCATGGCCGAAAGCGCCTCGGTGGTGGTGGCGCCCATCTCCAGCCTGTCGGCCGCCGTCGAAAGCAGGCGGCTCATGTAGCCGTCCGTCTCCTTGGACGCGTCGGCGAGGGTCTGCGAAAGCGAATGCCCCGACCTGAACGACATGCTGAAGGCGCGCAAGACGTCGGGGATCTCCTCGCGCATGGCCATGTTGCGCTTCTCGCTCCTGTTGCGCACGCAGGCCACGGTGCCAGCGAACGCGATACACCCTGCGGCGATTCCGAAGACCGCCGACCCTCCGAGCAAGGCGCCCAATACCGCGACCGCCGCCGAGGTCGCCAGCAAAAGCGACAGCAGCGCCTCCGCGGAGGCCTCCATCCCGCGCTCCCGCAGCAGGATGGAGGCGCTCTGGCAGGCATCGTCCACGAACGGGAACGCCGCCAACACCCTCCGGGAGGGGCGGATCAGCGGCCGCACGCCCGCCTTCAACCGGAAGGCGGCAAGCTCGCCTGGCGTGGACGCAAGCATCGAGGCCGCGGCCACCCGGCGCTTTACGACGCCGAAGGCGCACTCGGCCAGACAGGCCCCCGACGCCATAGCCAGTAGCCCGGCGCCCAGAAGCGCGATGGTCGTGCTCATCGTCCGAACACCTCGCTTTCCCAGACGTCAAGCTCCTCCACAGGGATGGGGAACGCAGAAGGATGCGACCTGACCTCGTCGACCAACGCCGGGACGCGCTTCCATGCGCCCTCGTCCGAAAACGACTCGCGCTCGAACACCCGCTCGATGGAAACCACGCGCTTGCGCCGGTCGTAGACGACTTCGGCGATTGCCTGCAGGAACCTGCTTCCATCGCTTCCCCTCGACACCTGCACGATGTAGTGGAACGCGTTGCCTATCTGCGCCTCTATGGCGTCCACGGGAAGGTTGACCGCGTACCGCACCATCGTGATCATGCGGTCCACGACGTCTTCTGGGGAATTGGCGTGAAGCGTCGTGAGCGACCCGTCATGGCCCGTGTTCATGGCCTGGAGCATGTCAAGCGCCTCGCCGCTTCGGCACTCGCCCACGATGATCCTGTCGGGGCGCATGCGCAGCGCGTTTATCACCAGCTCGCGGATCGTCACCTCGCCGGTGCCTTCCGCGTTCTGCGGCCGGGCCTCCAGCCTGACGACGTGGTTCACCTCGTCGAACTTGAGCTCGGCCGAGTCCTCTATGGTTATCACCCTCTCGTCCGGCGACACCAGGCGCGACAGGGCGTTCAGCATGGTGGTCTTGCCCGAGCCCGTGCCGCCCGACACCACGACGTTGCGCCTGGCCCTTACCAGCCACCCCAGGAAACGCATCACCGAGCCGTCGAACGACCCCGCGTCGCGCATCTCCTCCAGGGGCATCACCCTGCGCGTGAAGGCGCGTATGGTGAGGCACGGGCCGTCCAAGGCGATGGGCGGTATGGCTGCATGCACCCTGTGACCCTGAGGGAGCCTGGCGTTCACCATCGGCGAGCTCTCGTCGATCCGGCGCCCCAAGGGCCCGATTATCCTGTCTATAAGCACCCTGACCTGCTCGTCGCTATCGAACGTCAGGTCGCTTTTCACCAGCTTGCCGTCGCGTTCGAAGAAGATGCTGCGCGAGCCGTTGACCATGATCTCGGTCACGCTCTCGTCGTCCACGAGGCTCTCGACGGGCCCCATTCCGAACACCACGTCGATAAGCTCCTCGACGAGCGCCCGTTTCTCGGCTCCGGAAAGCGAATCCCACTTGGATTCGGCCAAGGCGTGTCTGCACGACGAGCGCAGCTCGTTGCGGGCGCGCTGCGGATTGTCGACCATTATCGCCGCTATGGCCTCGAGCGACGTCCAGCTGCGGATGTCCCGCCGGAGCTCCTCGACGCCGAGCCTGCCAGCCGCAGGCCCCACGCTCGGAGGCGAGTTCAGCCCTTCGACCTGGCGCACTCGTTCGGTCAGGCTCATGGGAGCACCTCGTCGAGCATTGCGGCCACGCTTGCGCAGAAGTCGTTCCTGGACGAGGCAAGCTCCTCGGCCAACCCCGCCCCAAGAAGCTCTTCCACCTCGGTGCCGCCTTCCTTCAGCTCGAACACCTGCGCCCCGTGCATCACGTTCGCTATGTCCATGGCCGTGAACAGCGCGCCGCGCTCGCAGTGGTTCAACGCGTACACGAAGGAACCCGTGGCGATGCCCAGCCGCAGGCAGAGGTCGAGCGCATGCTGGCACGAACGGACGGACGACGCCCTCTGGTCCAGCATGAACACCGCACAGCTGCTCCGCTCGAGAAGCTGTGCATGGCTCTCCGTCCAGGTGGACCCCGTGTTCACCAGCACCAGCGAAAACTCCGCCGCCAGCAGGTCGAGCACCTGCGCCAGGTGCGAGCACAGCTCTTCCGACCTTTCCAGCCGCTTTGGTGCCGAAACCAGCGAAGGGGTCCCGTCCTGCGCCGCTGCAGAAAGGCTGGTCACGCTGGACGGGTCCTCAAGCGCGTCGTCTATGCTTATCGAAGGAACCTTCCCTAGGACGTGGCCCATGTCGCCGAACTGAAGGTCGCAGTCGACCATCACCGTCTTGAAGCCGCGCCGGCTGCACATGAACGCCGCAACGGCTGCGACCGCGCTCTTGCCCACGCCGCCGCTCCCGCTCATGACCGACAGCACGAACGCCGACGGGTCCTTCTTCGGAACTATGGGCGGAACCAGCCTGAGCACTTCGAGCCGCGTGGGGTCCTTCGGTGCGGACCGCTTGCGCTTTTCGGAATGGAACCTCTCGCAGAACTCCGGCAACGACAACGTGCCGGTCAGGGCCGCTTGTGAGGCCCGGCTTATGTCCGACCCGCTGGGGGAGGCGGCAACGAGGTACACAGGCAGCGCGCCGTTGTCGGCCCGCAGGGCCGCGGCCAGGTTGATGGCCGAAACGTCGTCGCTCGATGCGATCCACGCCTCGTCTATCCGGTCGGCTTCGTCCGCGCCGTCCTCCCCCGCAGCCTTCCTGGCGCATTCCCTCGCCTTTGAGGCGTCCGCCATGGGAACGAGCCAGTCCACCGAGTCAAGCTGCACCTCGTCCAGCCCGATAAGTCCCGGATGCAGAATGCTCTCCCTGTCCGCCCCCAGAAGTATCTTTCCCATAACCGCCCCCTATTCCTGCGCCGAATCCGAAGACGGCAGCGCGAAGTAGACCTGCAGGTTCTCGGACGCCGCCACCAGCTCCTCCACGGCGTCGGGCTTCACGGCCAATGTCACCCAGGCGCTCGCCGACCCCGACGAGGCGTCGGCGGACATGCTTGTGGCCAGCACCTGCGCCCTGGACGCCAAACGCGTCGTCGAGCTGGGGCCAACGGCGTACACGTCGGCGAACATTCCCGCCGACAAGGCGCCGCCCACTGCCTGCACGTCGCGGGCCGGCACGCTCACGGCAACCATGCCCGACGGCACGTCGATTTGCGAAGCGTCGAAGCCGAAGCGGGACGACGAGACCACTTCGCCGGCCAGTATCGTGGACCCGGCCTGCTTCCCGACCGCCTCCTTCTTGTCGGTGACGGCGTTTACGGGAAGCAGCGTGGCAACCCACGTGCGCGTCTCCACGTCGCCGTCGAGTATCGTCTCTCCGGCCGGGATGTCGCGCTTGGCGACGCACACGTCCACCTGGTCTCCCCCGTATTTGGCCAACATATCGGCCTGGGCCGCTTGGGCCTGGTCGTTCACCTGCACCACGTACGCCCCTACGCACAGGGCGCACATCGCGCCGCACGCCAGCCCCACTGCGACGGACCGGTTCCTTCTGGACAACTTGAACTTCGGCATCTGCACCTCGCCTTGCTCGCTGCGCCAAGTATGACTTCGCGGTTCGAAACGCCGGTTACAGAAAGCCGACATGAAACTGGGCGCGAATCCGTCCGCGCACCAGGGCGCCGCCTTGGCCCCGACGGCCCTCCGGCTTTCCTGGCGTCGCGTCGTGGCTTGGCGCCAACGCGCATTGGTCTTTCCTGGAACTAAACCGTTCCGTCTCGAAACAGTGCAACCCGGGCTGCGGCGATGCCTCGCCCCGGGAAGGCGCTTATCATGTACAGGAACGAGGAAGCGAGAAGGAGTGCCTATGCGGCGCATCGGGATAATCGACCTGGGCTCCAACACGATAAGGCTCGTCGTGTACGAGCCAAGGCATCACCTGCGGTCGAAACGGGCCACCGACGGTGAATTGTCTTACGACGACAGATGGACCGATGGTGGAAAAAGGCCGTTCCGCGAGCTGATGGACAAGAAGAAGGTCGCGGGGCTTTCCGCCTACGTGGTCGACGGAAGCCTGACTTCCGAAGGAATAGACCGGGCAGTCGAGGTGCTAAGGGGGCTGGAAAGGGCCGCGGAAGGCATCGGGTGCGACAAGGTCCACGTGTTTGCGACGGCAGTCGTGCGCAACTGCAAGAATTCGAAGCAGGCCGCAGCGCAGATAAGCGAGGGCGCAGGGGTCAAGCTCGACGTGTTAAGCGCCGAGGACGAGGCGCATCTGGGGTTCGTGGGCGCCACATGCGACCGCAGGATCGACGGCGGCACGCTGATCGACATAGGAGGCGGATCCACCGAGCTTACAGCCATCCGCAACGGGCGCGACGTCCATGACCTCAGCATTCCTCAGGGAAGCGTGTCGTCATATGCCGAGTTCGTCAGCCTGATCCTTCCCAAGCCGGAAGAAGCCGACGCCATACGCGAGGCGTTCGCGGCGAAGCTGGACGCGATAGGGGACCTCGACGACTTCGAATCGGCGAAGCTGTACGGGATCGGGGGAAGCGTCCGCGCCATAGACAAGCTTTACGGCGTCGCCTTCATGAACGGCAAGCGCCCGCAGACGTTGGAACTGGAACAGGTGGAGGCCTTGCGGAAGCTTTTCTATGGCGACCCGTCGGCTTTCGCCCACGCTGCCACGAAGGCGGTTCCCGAACGCATGCACACGGTCGCCACGGGCATGGTCATCGCGCATGCGCTGATGAACAGGCTTGGCGCGAAGTCGCTCGAAGTGTGCAAGTACGGCGTCCGCGAAGGCTACCTGCTCGAACGCGTCCTAAAGATATAGGGCGCCTCGAAAAGAACCGCTGGGGCGTTCGCGCAGCGCCGGGCTTGATTTCGTCCTACGAAATCAAGCTATTGAATGGGGCCGCGATAATGACTCTGCGGATGGTCCACAGGGCGTCCCTGAGGCTTGTAGATGCGCGTATGCGGCGAGTCAAGCGCGATCAGGCTCTGTATCTCGTCGTAGGTGTAGCCCTTGTTCTCGAAGATGCGGCCCTTCAGGCGCTCAAGCAGGTTCGCGGACTCCCATTCCTCGCCTTCGGACAGGCCCTTCCACTCCTCCTTTATGCCAATGGCCACCACGCTGGCCACAGCGATGCGCAGCTTGGTCAGTTCGGGCACGTGTATCTCGTAACAGAGCCCCTTGTCCTTGAACTCCACCAGCTTCACGTGCACGGCCTTGTGGTCGTAGCTGGTGAGGGTTTCCTCCACGATGTTGAACGGAGGCTCGTTGAAGCTTCCGTAAAGGTCCCACACCATGCCCTCCACGTAGTAGTGCTTCTCGATCACGTAGGTGTGTAGGATGTACTCGTAGCGTTCGTAGCGGATGTAGTAGTTCAGCACGCGGTTGTCGGGCTTGATGAGGCCCACTTCTCCACCCATGCGGCCCCAGATCTGCACGGGGTCCTTTTCCGACTTCCAGCCCTTCTTGCATTTGAACTGCAGGAATATCTCGCCGTCCTCGTACCAGGTGTCGAAGTCCTCATGCTTGGCGATGGCATCCTTCTGCATGTATACCTTGTTGAATTTCACGCGCGCCCCTCACTGTTCGGGTGTCTCATACATTCTACCTATAACTGCGCAGATGACAGAGAGGGCTCTCCATTTCGTTTGTAACCAATACTCTCTTTTGCTGGATTGGCAATTGAGCGAGCGGTGCCTACAGTGGTTTTAATTCGCGCGAAAGGAACCGAAGGCGTACTTAGGTACGCCGAGAGTTCCTTGGA
>CBCTKQ010000034.1:0-13168 GCA_965147515.1 uncultured Eggerthellaceae bacterium
TTTCCAGCTCGCAATCGTTCACGACAAGGCATCCTTTATCATCTTTGTGCCCCTGGAAATCCACGAATAGACCGTGTTCACCGGAGCGTCCATCATCTCTGCTATCTCGGGTGCCGTGTAGCCTTCGTAAAGCGACAGGTACAGCGGCATCCTGGGAGGGTCGTCAAGCGACCGGAACGCCTCTACGATTTCGAGGCGGCGCGAATCCGGGCGGCTCTCGTCGCCCGGCGGGACGCACGCGATGCCCTCGGCCTCGTCGCCCAGGGGCGCCTCGCTTCGATGCGCCGCGCGCAGCATGTCTCGACAGACGTTGGAGGACACCTTTATAAGCCATGCCTTGCGGTGTTCTTCGCCGTCGAACTGCACCGAGTCGGCAAGCGCATACTTCAGGAACGTTTCCTGGAAGGCGTCCTGCGCGTCATGTTCGTCCGCGAAGAAGTTGACGCATACGCGCCAGACCGTGGGCCCTAAGCCGCCTATCGCGTTCTCAATGTCGTCGTTTGCGCGCAATCCCCTGCCCTGCCGTCAGACTCGTTGGCTTTCGTGCCGCTTTCCTTCCCTCTGCTTATAACACGATTCAGGCCGGCGAATCCTTGCGACGTCTTCAAAAAAAATGGGCCGACCTGTATGGCCGGCCCATTCAAGGCTTCTGTCCCGCTTCAGGCTACTTGGCTTCCGGATGCGCCATCTGGAAGATGCCTTCCGCATATTCGCGGTAGAGCACCAGGTGGTCGCGAAGGCGCCCTTCGAACAGGTCCTGGTAGTCGAACAGCACGTTCGAGAACATGCTCAGCGGGTCAGTGTCGGGAATGTCCTGCGGGATCTCGCCGGGGCCTAGGTCCTTGTCGGCTTCGGCCGTCCATGCAAGCACTCCGGCCGCAGCCTTGTCGAGCTCCTCGGGCAGCTTTCCTTCGTCCCTGAGCTTGTCTATCTCGGACATGATGTCGTCCTGCTGCTTGATCAGCTTCTCCATAAGATGATGGTACGTCATGGCGGCTTCCTTTCCCTCCGTAAACGGCGTTGACGGGCCGTTCGCTGCCTGTTGGACATCGGGGCATCCCTCAATGCCAGCCACAAGGAAGCATAGGGCGTTCGTCAGGCCGTGCGCGGCGCGTCATGCAACGGTGAGGCTATGGACGCGGTAGCGTTTTTACGCCGTTACCTTTAGGAAGGGTATAGGGGACGGGAAGCAGGGCGACTTACAAGCGACTCGGCTCCCGCAATGCGGCTCTCGCGAAGGTTCTGCGGAACTCGGCGCCGCTTTGCGACGCCTCAGACAGTCCTCGAACCCCGTCTTCGCTCAAGCACCGCATTGCAGCCTCGCAAGCTTGTTTCGCTGCCCTGCTTCCCTTCCCCTGTCATGCAAGCTTGCGAACGATGCTGGTGCAGTAGTGACTGACGCCTACGATCGCCACCGCCATGGCTGCGAACTGGCCGGCTTTCGCCCACCAGGGAACCGATGGGTCGACGAAGGCGAACTGCACCTGCAGCGTCATGTACGACCAGATGCCCATCTGGGCGAACCAGTAGGCTCCCGCGACCAGGCAGACCGCGAACACGGCGCGGCCTGCCCACTTCCATGCGGGGTGGCGCATCGCCTTCCCCGCGAACTCCCTTAGGTGGATTCCGCAATGCACGAATGCAAGGATGAAAAGCCAGTACGAGGCTGCCATGTGCAATGGCCTCGCCCACGATGCGCCTGGAAATGCAGGCAGCCACGCGAACACGTGCTTGGACAGCACCAGCGAGCTGACCATGACCGCAACGATTCCGGCAACCAGCACAGCATCAAGGACCAGGGCGAGAACGGCGCCCGGGGCATGCTTTTTCGCCATTCTGGCGATTCGCTTCGCATTGACGGCCACGTGGACGACGGACAGCGCCACGACCGCGATGCCTATCCATTCGTGCGCCGCGGAATCCGTCACGGGCTGCGCGATGACGCGCACCATAAGGACGGCAAGCAGAACGTCCACCAGCGCCCGAAGGGCGCGCGAACGACTCATCGACTCTACAGCCCGAGTCCGGCGAGCCACGAGTCGACGTCGCCCATGCGCGACGACACCGAGCTTCCAGGTATGGTGATGCCCTCCATGAGCGTCGCCCCCGCGCATGCCTCCCTGACGCTGTCGAGCGTGATAGAGAGCTGAGAACCGCCGCTGGTGCAGAACGGGACGACCGTCTTGCCCTCGAAGTCGTGCGCCGCGGCGAAGCTCTTGATTATCTGCGGTGCGTCGTACCACCACACCGGATAGCCCAGGAATATGGTGTCGTACTGGTCCCAACCCTGCACGTCCCCGACGAATTCGGGAAGCGCGCCCGACTGCTGCTCGGCCTGCGCCACATCCAGCACCTCGTCATAGTTGGTGGTGTAAGGAACCGCGGGCTCGATGCGGAACAGGTCGCTTTCCACCTGCTCGTTGATGTGCTCTGCCACCTGAAGCGTGTTGCCCGACCACGAGAACACCGCCACCAGGGTTTTGCCGCCTGCAACCGTGCTCGCGGCTGCGGACGATGACGAACTGCTGCTTGATGCCATGCTTGCCTCCCCGTTCGAAGAACTGCTAGACGACTGCGAGCCCTGCGAAGAGCCCGATGCTTCCGACCTGGGAGCCCCGCACCCCGCCAGCGACAAAGCCGCCAAAGCCGACATCCCCGCCATGGCCCCCAGCCTCATGAAGCTCCTTCTGCTTATGACCTGCATTTCGTTTCCCCTCCGTCTTCCCGAGTGGTATTCTTGCCTTGATGTGAACTGCGATTCGAATCCTAATAGTTAAAGCTAGCTTTAAGTCAAGAGTTTTCCCGCAACTCGGAAGGACGCCTTCGATGATGTACACGATCGGCGACGCAGCGAAACTGCTCGGAACCACGCCTTCGGCCCTCAGGTACTACGACAAAGAGGGCCTTCTGCCGCACATGGAACGCAGCAGCGGAGGCACCCGCATGTTCGGCGAAAGCGACCTGGAATGGTTCCGCTTCATCGAGAGGATGAAGCGCAGCGGCATGCCCATCAAGGAGATAAAGAGCTTCGTCGACCTTTACCTGGAGGGCGATTCCACCCTAGAGCAGCGCAGGCAGCTGGTGCACGGCCGCAAGGAGGCGGTCGAACGCGAGATGGCCGAGCTGCAGGAGGCGCTGGACTTCATCACCTACAAGTGCTGGTACTACGACGTGGCCGTGGAGGCGGGCACCGACGATGCCCCGAAAAACATGCCCGATGAGGACATCCCTCCCAAGATCCTCGAGATCAAGAAGCGCTGCGGCGTCAACAGGTACTGACGCCGGGGCGCATCGGGGGACGTTCGCTTTTGACACAAACACGTACTGACGCCTACGCCTTCGCGTCGGCGATGGCCTCCTGAAGCATCCCCACGAAGCGTGCCGCGCACTTGTCGACGTGGTCCGACATGCCTTCCGCGGCGTACTTGGGCGACCATTCCTCTATCTTGTCGGGATTGTCCAGCCACCAGTCTATAAGCTGGCCCTTCTCGTGCGAAAGCCTTCCCACCGTAACTACGTGCACCAGCCCGTCGTCGAACGGCTCGCCCGGGCCCGGGCAGAACTCCTTGGGGACGCCGTTCGATATCACGTGCATCTTCGCCGTGTACCCGTGCTTGCGCAGCGCTTCGGCGTACCTTTCGGCGGTCGCGGACGTGCCGTTGGAATGCACCGACATGTCGTCCATGACGAACGCTATCTTCATGCGGCCCCCTTTCGCGCATCGGGCTGGATATGCCCCCCGGCCATGCAAGTTCGATGGTAGGGCCCATGCGACTCGCGGCCTCGCGCAGCCGCCATCCGTTACGCATTTGCACGCATCCGTAACGGATTCCGCATGCGTGCATGGCGTCACCTCCGAGCGAATAGCATCTAGGCAATCGGAAATCCGCGGCGAGCCGCTTGGCGGTTGCCGCTTCGACAACGTCGGAAGGAAGCAATCATGCAGAAGAAAGTCGCGCTAGTGACTGGAGCGTCTTCGGGAATCGGGCGTGAGTTCGCCCTGCAGCTTGACAAGATGCAGGTAGCGGACGAGATCTGGATATGTGCCCGAAGCGAGGAAGGCCTCAAGGAGATAGCGGCCGAGCTTGACACCCCCGCGAAGGCGCTGCCAGCCGACCTCGCCAGCAAGGACGACGTCGCGAAGATCCGCGACGTGCTGACCGACGAGCAGCCCAACGTCACCTACCTGGTCAACGCGGCCGGGTTCGGGAAGTTCGGCGACTGGCAGACCATTTCCGATGAGGCCGCGGCCGGCATGATCGACCTGAACTGCAGGGCCGTGGTGGAGATGACGCGCGCGGCGCTTCCCTACATGGGGCGCGGCGGGAGGATCATACAGGTGGCCTCGGCGGCCGCGTTCCTGCCGCTTCCGCACATGAACGTCTACGCCGCGTCTAAGGCCTTCGTGCTGCGATACACGCGGGCGCTGCGGTGGGAGCTTGCGGGCACCGGCATCACGGCCACGGCGCTGTGTCCGACGTGGGTGAAGACCGGCTTCGAGAAGGTCGCACGCCAGTCGGGAGGCGGCCACGACGTCAGACACCTGTTGGGAGCGCAGACCCCGCAAAGCGTCGTCCGCGACGCTCTTCTGGCCAACAAGGCGCACTTCGCCGTGGCCTGCGCCAGCCCGCAGTCGCTTTTGCTGAGGCTGGTAGGCAAGGTGGTTCCCAGCTGCATTTCCATGGCCGGCTGGGAAGCAATCCGCAGGATATAGAACGCCCCCCGACATGCTCGACACGCCTTAACAAGCATACGGAGATGATGCATGAGGAAGTCTAACCTGGTGGAGCTGCCCATACGCAACCCTCCGTTCAACGACGCGAAGGTGCGCCTGTTGAAGCTGTTCATGCCCGGAAAGTAGGTGGCGCGGCAACTTCCAGCTCCACAATGCCTGGCAAACCATGGGTGTGAGAACAGCCGCCTTGGCCGTTCGCGAAATCGTTGGCGCATAAGGCCGCCATGCGAGTTGCAGAATGTGTCCGCAATGAATCCCCGGAGCGACAACGAACAACCGCAGGCCTCGCAGGCCAACGCATCGCAGGCCGCCACAGGCGTCGAAGGCGCCCCGCACGCAGCCAATGCGCGCCTGGCATGGCTGGTTCCCGAGTCGAAGAAGACGCTGGTGGCACCGCTGTGCCCCGAAGGCGAAGGCCCGGTGGAGGCCGGGCGGCAGGATGCGCCGGCCTACGACGGCCCGGCCATGGAGGGCAACGCCTAACGCATCCTTAGGGCATGTCCAATGTCATGAATATGACCTCCTGGTTTCGGTCTTCGCAAGAGGGATCGCCTATGGTGCCTCGTTGGCTATAGTCTCAGAAAAGGCTTCGCAACGGCGAATGGAAATGCACATGAAGGCTAAAACATGGTTGCAGCAGAAGAATCGTAATGGAAGAAGCAAAAATGCGACACCGCTCCATCCTGTGTCGTGCGCACGATTAGGCAGGCTGTTCGCGCTGACCGCTGTTGCCGCTCTTGCGTTGGGGCTGCTGTGTTCGTGTTCGCAGGCCGCCCAGGAAGGAAGCCCAGCGGCCACGTCCGCGCCTGAGGGCGCCACTAACACTGCGATGGTGGCATACGCCAACGAAGGGCAGTTCCTCTTCGTAGACCAGGACACGCAAACGCCCTACATTCCCACCGACCTGGAACGCGCCACCATAACGTCGGGCGGTCAACAGATCGAGCCATCGCAGCTTGAGGCCGGAAACGTAGTGCTGGTGACGGGCGATGGCATCATGATGGAAAGCTACCCGGGCCAGTACCCCAACATCTTCAAGGTGGAAGTGCTCGAGAAAGGAAGCCCTGCAGACGCCGAGCAGTATTCCGAACTGGTAAGCGAGATCTTCGCGCCGGCCGACCCGGCGCAGGTTCCCACAGGGTCGCTTTCATACACGACGGACCTCGCACAGGTGTCCGTCGTGCTGAACCCCGTGTCATGGGAATGGAGCTATCCGGCAACCGACACGAGCGCCGCCGGCGTCTCTTCGTCGGACAACGCGCAGCTGCCTTGGAGCACCGACGGCAAGCTGACTTCCGATGTTAGCGACGTGCGCATACCGCAGCAGCTGGACGCCACGGCGACATTTTCAGTAAAGCCCGAATCCGTCAGCGTCCAGCGCATGCCTCTGATCATGGCCGACGCCACCGCCGACAGCACCGACCCGGGCGCGCACTACATCGCAGGCGACGAGCAGGCTTCCGAAGGCGTGGATTTCGACCTCGTCGATGGGACGCCCACGTTCCCGATCGAGCCGAACTACCTTTACGTGTTGAAGGTCGACTTCGCCAGCGGCCACGTCGAGTACGCCTTCTACACCACCACCTAGCTACTGCCGCCAGACCTGCACAAAGGGACGGGGTAAATGTGCAGCCGTGTGTCGGGGGACGTTCACTTTCGACACAGCATTGGTCTCCATTCTGCGTGTTGAGATCAAGCTGCGCTACAAGAGCAGCGAATCGGGGTTGGTCAGGAAGTCGTATATGCTCATGGTGGTGATTCCGCTCTCGTCGCGCATGGGCTTCACTATGTCGTGCACGACGACTATCTTCTTGAAGCTGTCGCCTATGCTGCGAAGCGACTCCTTCTCCTGGTCTTCCTTCTGCTGCGAAGGAATGCTGTAGGCCGACTGTATGTAATACCGGTTGCTTCCAAGGTTCGCAACGAAGTCCGCCTCCAGCCTTCGCCTCTGCGATTCTCCCCTGCCGCTTACGCGCACGTCGACAACGCCTACGTCCACGGAAAAGCCGCGAATGCGCAACTCGTTGAATATCACGTTCTCCATGATGTGAGTGGGTTCGACCTGCCTGAAGCCCAACCGCGCGTTCCTCAGCCCCACGTCTTCGAAGTAGTACTTCGCCGAGCCGCCTATGTACTTCCTTCCCTTGACGTCGTAACGCTTCGCCTCCTCGATCAGGAAGGCTTCCTTCATGTTCTCGAGGTAGCTGGAGATCGTGTTGTAGCTGATATCCGACCGAAGCCGGCTCTTGAACGTGGCCTCTATTTTCCCCATGCTGGTCAGGCATCCGATGTTGGACGCGATGACGTCGACGAGCTCGTCCAGCTCGCGGGTCTTCCTTATGCCGTTCCGCTCGACCATGTCCTTGAGGTAGGTCTCGGAGAAGAGGTGCTCGAGATAGCGGGCCTTCTGGGCGTCGGTCTTCATGGACAGCAACAGGGGCATTCCTCCGTAGGTCATGTATTCCGCAAGCCCCTGATACATGTCGCCTTCGTACCCTTCCATGAACTCCCGGAAGGAAAGCGGGCGCACGTTGACCTCGTCTCCTCTGCCGCGGAACTCCGTCATGACGTCGGTGGAAAGCATCCGCGAATTGCTGCCCGTCACGTAGGCGTCCACTCCGCTTCTGCGAAGGAGCCCGTTCAGGACCCCGTAGATGCAGGGCGGCTTCTTCGACCTGAGCTCCTCGTTGGATATGGCGTACTGGATCTCGTCCAGAAGGACATAGCGCTGGCCTTTCGCCTTCGCAAGTTCGGCATCGAGGTAATCGGCCAGGGCCGAAGGGTCCCTTAAGGCCGCGTTCCTCTCGTCGTCGAGGGCCACCTTCACGATCTGCTCGTCCCTTACGCCCGTCTCATGCAGGCATTTGTCGAATATCTCGAAAAGCAGGTAGGTTTTGCCGCATCGCCTTATCCCTGTTATGACCTTGATCATGCCGTTGTGCATGCGGTCGACAAGCTCGGCAAGGTAGGTCTCGCGCTTTATATGCATGGGAAGCCTTCGTTTGCGATTGCATCTTGTTGAAAAATTCTGACACTTATGTCACTTTTTTTCAATAGGAGCACGCAAAAGGCGATGGAAGGAAGCGGGCCTCGTGCCACGCCAATGTCATGCGACAAATGACTTATGCAAAAAAGTCCTTCCCGGTTACGTCTTGTAGGGCCTTGGTTTAAGCAGCAATGCTGCGGCAGCCTTCCCGTGTTATAGGAAACCCGTTCAGGCTGTTCGCCTCAAGGCGCTTGGAACATTTTCATCCCCTCAACGACACATTTGCCGTTCTGGAACAGAGTCGCCGCGCGCGGCGTCGCGAATGAATTCGCCTCTAGCATATGGAGCAGAAAAGCTTGTTGCGCGAGGAGGTGCAAGATGACGACAAGAACGCACGCGATAGGGAGCGGAAGCATGCCCGCATCGCCATCCAAGGCGCGCCCTCTCGCCCAGACGAAAAAATCCGCTGCTCGGACCGACAGGCATGTGACGCTCGGCAAGGTTGTGCGCGTGATAGGCTACGTCGCGTCGGTGCTTTCCGTCATCATGTACGTGTCGTACGTCCCGCAGATAGCGGACAACCTGGCGGGGCATCCTGGCAACCCGATACAGCCCTTCGCCGCGATGCTCAACTGCATCATGTGGTCGGCATACGGGCTTCTCAAGGAGCACAGAGACTGGCCCATCGTCATTGCGAACGTGCCCGGAGTGTTCTTGGCCGCAACCGCGTTCGCAACCGCACTGATGGGAGCATGACTCAGGCGGAATACGCCCAAGAGCCGGGCTAGAGGCGCGCATCTGCAAGTCGCAAGCGAGCATGCTTTAACGCCATGTGCAACTACAGCAGCGGGCTCTCCAAAAGGTCGTCCATGCTGCACCCCAGGGCATGGGCGAGCCGGTAGAGGGTGATTCCCTGCGCCTTGTTGATGTCATTCACGCGTTGCTCGTACATCTGAATGGAGCGCAGCCCCACCCCCGAGACTTCAGCGAGTCGCGCCTGGGTGAACCCGCGGTTCTCCCTCAGCCAGGCGAGGTTCGTCTCGCAGCCTTCGTCCAGCATGCGACGCTCCATCTCATCGATGAAGCGGCAAACGTCCATCTCGTGGAACAACGGGTAGAGCTCGATGATGGACGCGAGCGGAACGTGCGCAAAGACGTCCTTGAACCGCCTGCCGATGAACCACTGGTATTCCGCGAGGACATAGCCGGTCCAATAGGCCGGCGTGCTGATGCTGGCCACGTAGTCGTCGTACTCGCCTTCGGCCCCCAACACCTTGTGCGCAAGCTCGACCCCCGACATGCCCGAAACCACTCCAGGATGTCCGCATTCGAAAAGCTCAGCAAACAAGGATCGCGCGAACCGCTCGGCCAAGAGGTTGGCATCTATCTCCTTGTACCCGACTGCGTAATCGAGCATCGTCCCCAGGTTCTTCTTCGCGTCATTCAGGTAGCATTCGCTGTATGCGCGGGTCATCGGGGGCCACCTCCTTCCTCATGAGATCTAGCACGAAGAGGCCGTCGCGATAGTCATGCGCCCCTCGAACGGTGCTTCGGTATTCCTGCCGCGCAGCCTCGTCGCGGGCGACGAATTTTGGGTAGTAGGCATCGGCCTGAACGGAACTGGCCTCGACGAAACGAAGACGGTCGAAGGCGCGCGGCGAGACCAGGACGACCTGGACTCCGAGCTTTCCCAGGTAAAGCGAGCGGGCCAACTGGTCGACGGAAAGCGTCCCCTCCACGAAGGCCTCAGCGAAGGAGAAGTACGAGTCGTCGGCGCGGTATCCACGGATCACGTCATAGGGGGCAGTGTCGGGAAGAAAGCTTGCCAAGAGGTAGTCACGGGCGTCGCGTGCAAGCTCGCTCCCCAGGCGGAAGGTGCGGTTGGACAGCAGCAGCGCGATCCATTCGAGCACCGTATGGGTTCCGTCAAGAAGGTCGAGCACGGCGAGGCCATCCCCGTCAAGCTCGTAGGCGTTGGCGAACCCATCCGCCTTCTGCTTGCAGGCCCACTCGCACGCCTTCTCGAATTCCTCCGTGCAATAGAAGCCGCGCCCGTAGTCGTTATGCGGCTTCCCCTTGTCTAGAGAAGGCATCGGCACGGGAGTGGGCGAGCCGTGGTAGAGAAGAGTGGGTGCGCCTTTCGAAATCAGAACGGCTGTCATTGCAACGCCCCCTCTGGGTCTTGGGGCCGATATGAAGGCCTGTATTATATCAAATGTATCATCACAATGATAGTTATGTAACTGTTCCATGCTTGACGCAGTCCATCATTCTTCGTACTATACGCATATAGTTTAGATATGCATACAGTCATGCTATGCATACGACAAGGAAGGAGCCACATATGCTGGCACCGGGTTTGATGGAGACTCTCCAGAGCTCCGACATGGTTCAAATGATGATATGGGCATTCAGCTTCGACAATCCCGATTGCGTGGGCGTGATCATTGCCGCGTGCATCGCGTTTCTCATCGGGTACCTAGAGCAAGGCCTTTCCATCCTCATGATCAAGAAGGAAAAGCACGGCTCGTTCCCGGCCCCGCTCAACACCTTCTACCTGGCCCACGACTTCCTAACGGGGGTCATCTTCCTAATCCTCGGATTCATGAACAACTTCTTCTACATCTTCATGATCGGAGGAATCTTCATGTTCATCTGGAACTTCACCGAAATCGTGGACTTCTACGACTACGTGAAGAACAACCGGGAGGAGACGTTCCGCGGCATGTTCTTCGGCGAGCTGACCACGCGCAAATGCCTTCTCGAACTCATAACGGAAACCGTGGCGTTCGGCGTGTTCATCCTGCTGATGATAGTGCTGATGAACGACCCGACATTCATCAAGTGGTTCATGGTCACAAACATCCTGATAGCGGTGTGCACGGGTTACTACTGGTCTCGGAACAAGGTGGTGTGGGGAACGTCGAAGCTGCTGGCCATCATCATCCTGATCGGCACCGTGAACACCTTCCTGCCCGTCGGCCTGGGCTTCTGGACCAGCGCGTACCCCTACGTGTTCGACACGCCGCTGTTCTACCTCATGGGCGTCGTGACCACCTGCTATGCAATTCGCAACGTCTACATCGTCTTTAAGAAGCTTCCCGCCAAGCCAAAGCTGCGCGACGGCGTGAAGACCGTGTGGTAGAAGGCGCACTGCCCTTCAATCCGCAACCTCGCAAACCTCTGGCAACGCGATATCCCACGGGCCGCCGGGCGCCAAGATACGTGCTCGGCGGCCCTCGTGTGCTAACCTTCTATAGAAAAAAGGAGCGCCATGTCATCAGGGGTTTTCGCACGCCAGCCCACCCGCATAGAGAAAAGCGACGCCATCCGCGACGCCGCCTTCCGACTGTTTCTCGCGAAGGGCTATGCGGCCACAAGCTACACTGACATCGCCAAGGAGGCGGGCTGCAAGCGCTCGCTCGTGCAGTACTACTTCCCTAAAAAAGACGAGCTGCTTACTGAGCTCGTCGACCAGCTGCTCGAACTGACCGACGAGTTCTTCGAAAGCACGGGAGCCATCGGGGGCCGAACGCGCTTCGAAGAGTTCTACGTGACTGGACAGATGCACTTCTACCTACTGCTGAAATGCGAGGATATGCGTCCGCTTGCCCAGGACATTCTGTCAAGCCGAGTCATCACGGGAACAGTCATAGACACGTTGCGAAAGTGGATCGCGGGATCCGAGGAACTGGAAGACATCCCTCCTGAGCGCATTTCGACCGCCATGGCCATGGCCATGGGCGGAGCCTACGAGACGGCCTACGACATCCTTGTCGGCCAGGTACGAGAAGTCGACGTGGCGCAGCTGGCCGAATGGTCGATACGGGTGTTCTTCCTGGTCGCGGCGATAGACGAAGGATCGTTCTGCAACGGCTTGGCAAGCCACAAGCTGAGCGACGGCGAACTCGAGGAAGCTAGCACCGTCATCCTCGGGCGCGTGGTGAACGGCATTTGATGCGATGTTCCATCTCCTCGATGAAGCAGCAAGCGTCCATTTCGTGGAACAAAGGGTATAGTTCAATAATGGACGCGAGGGGAACGCGCGCAAAGACATCCTTGAATCGCTTGCCAGTGAATCATTGATACTCCGCGAGGGCATAGCCGGAATAGCTTCGGGGCTTTCCAGGCTGACGGCAAGCGCGCTGCCCTAATGAATGCTCTTCCCCAGGTCGTAGGCGGCCTGAAGTCCTGGGTTTCCCTCGATCGCGCCCTTCTCGTACACGTTGTTCACGATGATTTCGCCGAGGTTCTCCTGCTTGCAGTAGTCGGCCGCCACCCGGTAGCTGTTGACGGCGGGTTCGCACGTGGTGACGTCCTTGTCCTCGAAGCACAGCAAAAGCGCGGTCTGCTTGATGCCGAAGGGCTTGGCGACGCCGCAGAACATGCGGTCCTGGAACGCGCGCAGCTGCGCGGGGAAGTTGTAGAAGTACATGGGGGTGGCATACACGATGACGTCGGCCTCGCGCAGAAGCGGGTAGAACTCCTGCATGTCGTCTCGCTGGACGCACTCGCCGTCGTGCGCGAAGCAGTACTCGCAGGCCATGCATCCGGCGACCTTCGCATGCCCCACGTCGATGCGGGTCACGTTGTTGCCGGCATCCGTCGCGCCGCGCTCGAACCAGTCGGCGAGCATGTCGGAGTTGCCTTGCTTGCGCGGGCTTGCATGAACCAGAAGGATGTTCTTAGCCATGTTGGGTCCTCTCCTTCGCGATGGCGGACAAGGCGTTGCCAATAAATGATGACATTATCCCCGTCCCGTGTCACGTGCCCGTGTCACGTGAAACAGGGGAGCACGTGCAGCGCTCCCCTGCAAACAAGCGTGCATTTCCTGCGGCAATGCGCGAACGGTCCCTGCCGCATCGCTTCTACTGCACGGGAAACTCGGTCCCGCCGACGGTGATGCTTGAGACATGCGCGACGTCGACGATCTGCGGAAGGAACAGGCTCTGACTGCACGTCAGCGACCCGTCGTCGTTCCACTGCATGGACATCCCGCCGTTGTTTTCGACCACGACCGTGCTTCCGTCGTCCATCAGGATCGTCACGTCTCCTGCCACGTGGGCCTCGGAAACATCATCGGCGGCGGTATCGACCGCATCAGGGCCCACTTCGCTTTCGCCGTAGGCATATTCCACCGTGACGGCTATCGGGGACACGGTCAGCCCCGTCATGACCGCTTCACCCGAGGGCGTGCCGAATGCCCCGTCCGCAGCCACTTCGACGGATGCGTCCTCGCAGTCGATGACGAAGCTGAGGTTCCAGTCGCCCGCCGCCATGACAGGCGCGTTCTCGTAGGAATCGCCCGTCACGCGGAAGTTCCCGAACTGCGCATGCGCGGTGCGGCCCATGAGGGTGCGGTCGCCGCTCTGCGCCGACATCTGCTCGACCATCTGGATGGCGTTGTCCGCCGGGTTGGCATCATAGAAGTAGCTTCCGCCATAAGC
>CBCTKQ010000035.1:0-12698 GCA_965147515.1 uncultured Eggerthellaceae bacterium
TGTAGACCTGCACCATGCGCTCCATGGAAATGGAGCCGTCGGCGCCGAACTGCACGTCGCTCATGAAGTAATAGCGGTAGGCGTCCACACCGAAGATTGCCACCAGGTCGGCCGGGCGCAGCGCGTTGCCCTTCGACTTCGACATCTTCTCGCCCTTGGTCAGCAGGAAGCCGTGGCCGAACACCGTGTGCGTTATGGGAAGCCCGGCCGCCATAAGCATGGCCGGCCATATGACGCAGTGGAAGCGCGTGATGTCCTTGCCGACGAAGTGGTACTGCATGGGCCAGCGGCGCTCGAACTCGTCGCCGCGCGACCCGTCGCCGCCGTCGGATTCGGCGTTGGCGTAGCCGATGCCGGTGATGTAGGCGATAAGCGCGTCGGCCCAGACGTAGGCCACGTGGTCCTCGTCGAAGGGAAGCGGCACGCCCCAGTCGAAGGTGGAGCGCGATATTGACAGGTCCTTCAGCCCGCGCTCGACGAACGACACGATCTCGTTGCGGCGCGTCTCGGGGCGGATGAACTCGGGGCGCTTCTCGTAGAGCGCCAGCAGCTGGTCCTGGAACTCGGACAGCTTGAAGAACCAGTTCTCCTCGCCTGAGGCCATCAGCTGCACGGGGCGCTTGCAGTCGGGGCACACGAACTCGCCGTCCTCGTTCTTCTCGAGGTCGGACTCGGCGTAGTAGGTTTCTTCATGCACGCAGTACCAGCCTTCGTAGCTGCCCTTGTAAAGATAGCCCTTGTCGTAGAGGTCCTGCCAGAACTTGCGCACGCTGCGCTGGTGCCGCGGCTCGGTGGTGCGCACGAAGTCGGTGTAGGAGACGTCGAGCATGTCCCACGCCTCGCGGAACGCCGGCTCCATGGAGTCGCACCATGCCTGCGGCTGCATGCCCTTGTCGGCCGCGGTGTCGGCCACCTTCTGTCCGTGCTCGTCCATGCCGGTGACGAACGCGACGTCGTAGCCGTTCATGCGCTGGTAGCGGGCGACGGCGTCGGCCGCGATGGTGGTGTAGGCGGTGCCCAGGTGCGGCGCGGCGTTCACGTAGTAGATGGGCGTGGTTATGGAATAGGTACCTTTGGGATGTGGCATGAAAGTTCTCCTGTGACGTAAAAAGGCTGCGACCCATTATAGCGAGCCGCAGCCTATTGCATCATGCGTTGTGAAGAATGCGGGGAGCGAAATAGCTTACAGGTCTTCCTCGCTGTCGACGAGCTCGACGTGGCCGTGGTCGTGTTCGGAGATGTCGGACACCGGCTTCTCCAGGCCCTCGATCTTGATGCCGTTCTTCTCGGCGTAGTCCCAAAGCGCCGCGTGGATGGCCTCCTCGGCCAGCAGCGAGCAGTGCACCTTGACGGGAGGCAGGCCGTCGAGGGCCTCCATGACCGCCTTGTTGGTGACTTCCAGCGCCTGCTGCACCGTCTTGCCTTTGACCAGCTCGGTGGCCATCGAGCTGGTGGCGATGGCCGCGCCGCATCCGAAGGTCTTGAACTTCGCGTCGCGGATCACGCCGTCGTCGTCGATGTCGAGGTAGATGCGCATGATGTCGCCGCAGACGGCGTTGCCCACCGTGCCGCACCCGCTGGCGCCCTCTATCTCGCCTACGTTCCTGGGGTTCGTGAAGTGGTCCATGACCGCGTCACTGTACTGCATCGCCATAACTTGCTCCTTGCTCCGGGCTTTCTTTTCTTGAAGCCTTGTCTCGTTTTCTGATAAATCCCTGAATTAGGCGTGGACGTTCTTCATGCCATCGGCCGCGTAGCCGGCGATTATGCTGTCGTAGTTGCCGTGCTTGAAGTCCTCGTAAAGCGGGCTCATCATGCGCAGGTTCTCGAGCGTGGCCGCAAGCGAGTCAACCATGTAGTCGATGTCTTCGGTGGTGGTGTCGCGCCCGATGGTGACGCGAAGCGACCCGTGCGCTATCTCGTGCGGAAGGCCGATGGCCAGAAGAACGTGCGACGGGTCGAGCGAACCCGACGTGCAGGCGCTGCCCGAAGAGGTGCAAAGGCCCTTGGCGGCCAGCTGCAGAAGCATGCCCTCGCCTTCGATGAACTCGAACGAGAAGTTGACGTTGTTGGCCAGGCGGCTTTCCCAGCTGCCGTTCAGCTTGCTGTGGGGGATTTCGGCCAGAATGCGCCTGATGGCGTGGTCGCGCAGCTTCAGCTGGCGGTCGTATTCGGCGTCGCGCTCCTCCCACGCCAGCTCGGCCGCCTTCGCGTAGCCCACGATTCCGGCCACGTTCTCGGTGGCGGCGCGGCGCCCGCGCTCCTGCTGGCCGCCGTCGATCAGGTTGTCCACCTTGGTGCCGCGGCGGATGTACAGAAGGCCCACGCCCTTGGGGCCGCCCAGCTTGTGGGCCGAGGACGAAAGCATGTCCACGCCCAGCTCGTCGACGTTGATGGGCAGATGCCCGAACGCCTGCACGGCGTCGGTGTGGAACTTCACGCCGTGCTCGTGGGCGATCTTGGACAGCTCGGCGATGGGTTCGATCGTGCCGATCTCGTTGTTGGCCATCATGATGGACGCCAGTATCGTGTCAGGGCGGATTGCGGCCTCGAAGTCGGCGGCCGAGACGAGCCCTTCGGAGTCGACCGGAAGGTACGTGACATCGAAGCCGTCCTTCTCGAGCGCCTGGCAGGCGTGCAGCACGGCGTGGTGCTCGATCGCGCTGGTGATGATGTGGTTGCCCTTGTCCTTGTTGGCGTGGGCGAAACCCTTAAGCGCCCAGTTGTCGGCCTCGGTGCCGCTGGAGGTAAAGAACACCTCGCTTGGCTTGGCGCCCATCAGGTCGGCCAGCGTCTGGCGGGCGTCGGCAACGGCGTTTTCCGCATGGTGCCCGATGGGGTACAGCGACGACGGGTTGCCGAATTCGGTGGTAAGATAGGGCATCATCGCATCGAGAGCTTCCTTGCGAAGCGGAGTGGTGGATGCGTTGTCCAGATATATCAGCTTGTCGGCCACTTTCTTCCCTGCTTTCCGTGAAGGATGTGTTAAGTCTAGTGTTCAGCTAGACTTTATATACTGACCGATGTACATTGTCAAACACATTCCTGCAACCTTTTTCGACGTGGGGATATTGTTTCCCAACTGATTGGGGCCAAACGTGACGAAGGCTTTCCGCCTATGAAGATATCGACGAAGACGCGCTATGGGATGCGCTTCATGATCGACCTCGCCGAAAGGTACGGGGACGGCTGCGTGCCCGTGAAGGACGTGGCCGAACGGCAAGGCATTTCTAAGAAGTACCTGGAGCAGGTGGTCGCACCGCTTAGCGCGGCGGGGCTGCTGCGGATAACTCGCGGCCGGGGCGGCGGGTTCCAGCTGTCACGTGCGCCCGAGGACATAACGCTTGCCGACGTGGTGTCGGCCAGCGAGGACGGCCTTGAGCTGCTGAACTGCCTGGGGTGCCTGACCGTGTGCGAACGCGAGGCCGGATGCGTTTCGCGCGAGGTGTGGGGCGGCATGCAGGACGCGGTGGTGGGCTACCTGCAGAACCGCAGCCTTGCCGACGTGCTTGAGGCCATCTCGAGAGATCAGCAAAATAGCCGATGATCGAACAAGGGCAACCGAACAACGACCCGAAGCGGATCCATGCCCTGGATGGGCTCCGCGGAATCTCCTGCCTTGTCGTCCTGCTGTTTCACATTGGGATCATGATCGACCCCTTTGGCTCCGACCTGCCGTACGAGCTCATCCCCGGGTCCGCAGCTGTGATGGTGTTCTACGTCTTGTCTGGCGTGGTGCTCTCGCTGGCGCCATTGAGAAAACTGGGATCGGTGACCCTCTCACGCGCCGACGGCTCCAAGCCAAGCACTGGAGCGGCGGGATACGATTGGTTCGCCTACTATCCCAGGCGTGTCGTCAGACTATGCATACCGCTCTTTGCTGCAGTCCTTCTGGGAGTAATCGCCGGATACGTGGCGCAAGACATAGGATCTCATTCGCGGTCGGCGATGGCAGTGGACTATTCAAGCGGCTTGTCGGGCATTGCTCACTACATTCTCATGCAATTCGACGTCCTGTTCAACGTGTCCGACGGATTGGTCACGCTATACGGAGAGCCGTTGGCGCGAGTGGACTCGCCGGTCTGGTCCATGAGCTGGGAGCTTTGGTTCAGCCTGGTGCTGCCTCTGTGCGTCTTCTTCGTCCTTCTGTTCAAACGCGATTGGCTGGTTGCCATCGTTTTGTTCGCCTGCGTGTTCGTGGCGCACTTCACGGGCTATTTCCCTCTCAGGTTCGCAATCATGTTCGTTCTAGGCACTTTTCTTGCAAAGAACTACGACGTCCTGTCGAGAAAAAAGATACCCGTTCCTCTTGGAATAGCGGCCCTTATAGGCTGCATCGTCCTTATCGAGCTGCCATGGTTCGCAGGCAGCGGAGAGGTCATGCAAGCGGCGGCGCAAACCGTCAGAGACGCAGGTTGCGCGGGACTTGTCGTTTTGATGCTGGTCGGCGGCCTTCCCCAACGGATGCTTTCGACCCGGCCCTGCCTCTGGCTGGGCAAGATATCCTACAGTATGTATCTTACCCATGCCATGGTCGTCGGAGGACTTGCGGCCCTTCTCACCACGATAAACATACCCGGACCCGTGCAGGCATTGACCGCCCTCGTCGCCAGCTTCGTCGTTGCATGGGTTTTCTGGCGCTTCGTTGAAAAGCCCAGCATCGATTGGTCCCATAAGATTGGGAAGATTGCTTCCTCGGCAGCGTTTCTCAGGCGCTAAACGTACCGACCTTGTTTCACGCCTTGACGTGCTATTGGCATGCTGCTAGAACACATCTAAGGACACACCAAAGTGCGACTAAGCGAGCTCCAGATGCTTCTGCTCGTTCACGCACTGCGTGAGGTAGAGGTTGAAAGCCGCTGGTATGGAAGCCCCGCGCGATCGGCTTCGCGCTTGAAATAGCCGATGCCGTAGGTGTCCAAATTGAGCGTGACCGGCCGGCGCAGCTTATCAACGTAAGGGTTCGGCCTTGCGTTCGAGAAGTCGTACTCGTCTTTCATTTGCTCAACTACCCTCGATGCCTTTACAGGCACTCCATGCTGTAGTCATAGTCAGACGGCTTGAATTGCAGAACGAAGTCGTGGGGCGACATCACGGGGATCGGCGACCCTTTGAACCCCTTCTTGTCGCGCGAGAGGATGAGGTCGACGTCGTGCCTTTGCGAGGCGAACGCGATGACGGCGTCCTCGAAATCCCCCAGGGGGTTCCGAATCGCGTTGCCCACGTCGGCGTCCGTGACGTCTAGGACGTCCAGCAGCTCCGTCATCCCCTTAAGCGCCTTCACGGAATCCTTCTTCGCCAGGTAATTCCTGGAATGCACGACGTAGTCGATGACGCTTGCCACGCAGGCCAGCATGCAGGGTTGGTCGTTCCGCAGAAGACAGACGTCCAATGCCGCAAACGAGTCTTCGAACTCGTCTGTCCTGCCGCAGATGTCCACCAGCACGTTGACGTCCAGCATCACCTTCATCTGGCACGCTCCTTGCTTTCCGAAAGAGAGCGTTCGTACTTATCGACGAGGTGGTCGCGGTAGGCCTGCCTTGCATCGAAGCCACTTGGGAGGTCGACCACCCCGACGATCTCGCGAAGCAACTTCCTCCTGTCGTTGCAGCGGCCTACGTCGGGCGCACCCGCTATGACGTCAGGCAACGCCTGCTCCCGCTCCATGTACTCATAGAGACGCCGCACGGCCTTCGAGACGCTGACCCCGTTCCTTCTGAGAACCTGGTTGCCGTGCTCCTTCAGGCTTTTGGGCAGCCTTATGTTGAGAACCGCATCCGACGGCATCGCCGCGTCCTTTCATCTTGCTTCCGATAGCCGAAGTATATCATATTTCATTACGTAATGCAGTTTATGCAAGCCACCATAGTGCGCTGTTTGTGCGCACCGACGGGAAACACCCGATTGCGCGCTATCATAGGCGTTAACACAGGCAATCGAGGGAGGCGGTCATGGCAATCCTGAACAACGAATCGGGCAAGTACGCAGGTCTCATCGTGCAGGACGCTGCGGGGGCGCCGACCATGCCGGCGGACTTCAAGCCCATCTACGACGGTTTCGCAGAGCGCATCGCATGGATCGACGGCGATGTGGTTCCAGGCGCGTTCCAGATGAACACGGCGTGGTATTCGGCAGTGCCCGAGCGCGACCCCATCTTCGAAGAGCACGTGCACGACGACTGCAGCGAGCTGGTAGGCTTCCTTGGGTCCGACCCCGAAAACCCTGGCGACCTCGGCGGCGAGATAGAGTTCACCATAGACGGCGAGCCGCATCTGCTGACCCGGAGCTCCATCATCTTCCTGCCGCCAGGCGTGCCGCACAACCCTATGCGCATCCTTCGGGTGGACAGGCCCATCCTGCACTTCTCGGTGGTTAACACCAACGTCTACGACGGCAGCAACACGTACAAGTAAGCGAAGCGTGTAGCAGCCAAAGACGCGCAGCAGGAAAACCCTGACCCGATAATGGCCCCCTAAAAAGCCATCTAGGACTTCCGAAGCCGAGATCACCCGCTCTTTCGTTGCCCTAATCCAACATCAATGCACATAAGTAGTGCATTTTTTGTCGAAATATGCACAGCTTATGTGCATATGCGATTTCTTGCTAAACATCGAGAACGGGAACCCTCGTCACATGGTTTGCAGGCGTCGACGAGGGATACGTAGTCAAGGCCGACATCGAATACGGGCACGGCAACGTCGTGCCGCTTTGGACCTTCGGGCTGAATTATTGAGGCATGTCCCGTTTCGTACGTTTCGGAAACGGAATACTCGGCGTTCTTCGTATCTTGCATTACTGTAATGCAATAATGTATAATCTAGCTGGATTTCTACGAGAGCGTTCCATGCGAAGGAGGTATGCATGCAATCCGTCCTGAACGTCCGAATGGACAGCGCGCTTAAAGTGCGCGGCGACAAAGTGCTGGCCGACAGCGGGATGTCCGTCAGCGAAGCCGTGCGTGCTCTTTGGTCGGTCTTGGCCGAGACGCACGAAGTCCCCGAGCTCCTTCGCAAATCCAGCGCCGGCGAAGCTAAGAAGAAGGCCAAGCTGAAGGCGCTGGAAAGGCTTTCCGCCATTGGGAAGGCAGCTTCGTCCGAAAGGAGCGGCCGCCTTTCCAGCGCCGATGCTGGCAAACCTGCGGATTACCTCGCTGAAGAGAAGGCCATGATGGACGCTGTCTACGAAGACATGTGGAAGGAATACGAGGAGCTTCGATGAAAGTCCTCGCAGACACCAACGTCTGGCTTGACGTTCTCATGGACCGCGCTCCGCACGACGTGATGTCCAAGGCCTCCCTGGCGGCATGCATCAACGACGAAGTAGCGGTGCTCGTCGCAGCGACATCGCTCAAGGACATCTTCTACCTCGTACGGAAACACCTCGGCGCCCCCTCCGCATACGATGCCGTCAGAAACGTCCTCGGTATCGCGGAGGTCGCTCCAACGGACGGGCTGGTCTGCAAGAGCGCACTTGATCTGGAGAAACCAGACTACGAAGACGGGATAATCGCGGCGTCGGCACTGGCGGAAAACGTTGACTGCATCATCACGAGGGACGCTTCGGCGTTCGAAAGCATCGGGGTCGCAAAGCACACCCCCGAGGAGTTCATGAAAGCGCAGGGCTACCAGGAAATCGATTTCGACTAGGCGCTGGAAACGGTGCGGTAGAAGCAGCTGCGCTTGCCGGTGTGGCAGGCGGGGCCTGCCGGATGCACCAGCGCCAGCAACGTGTCGCCGTCGCAGTCGTAGCGCAGTTCCACCAACTTCTGCACGTTGCCGCTGGTGGCGCCCTTGTGCCACAGTTCGTGGCGGCTGCGCGACCAGAACACCGTCTCGCCAAGGTCGAGCGTCTGACGCAGCGACTCCTCGCTCATCCAGGCCACCATCAGCACCTCACACGTATCGGCGTCCTGCACCACGCAAGGGATAAGCCCGTTGGCGTCGTATTTCAGCTCGGGGAGTTCCATAGGTTGGAATTATAGCCGCACGGGGATGCCGTGGCGGGCCATGTCCTCCTTCACCTGGCGCACGGTCAGCTCGCCGAAGTGGAACACGCTGGCGGCCAGCACCGCGTCGGCCTCGCCTTCGATGATGCCCTGGGCGAAGTGCTCCAGCTCGCCCACTCCCCCGCTGGCGATGACGGGGATGTTCACGGCGCGCGCAACCGCCCGGGTGAGCGCGCAGTCGAAGCCCTCGCGCGAGCCGTCGCGGTCCATGCTGGTGAGCAGGATCTCGCCCGCGCCGCGACGCGCCACCTCGGCCGCCCATTCCACGGCGTCAATTCCCGTGGCCTTGCGGCCGCCGGCCACGTAGACCTCCCACTTGTTGGGGTTGTCGACGCGTTGCTTGGCATCGATGGCGACGATGATGGCCTGGGTGCCGAACGCGCGCGCGGCCTCGGTCACGAGCGTTGGGTCCTTCACGGCCGCGGAGTTCACAGACACCTTGTCGGCGCCCGCGGCGATCATGGTGCGTATGTCGCCCACGCTGCGGAAGCCGCCGCCGACCGTGTACGGCAAACGCAGCTGCTCGCTGGCGCGGCTGGCCAGGCCCACTGTGGTGGCGCGGTCGTCGCTGGTGGCCGTTATGTCAAGGAAGATGACCTCGTCGGCGCCTTCGGCGTCATAGCGGTCGGCCAGCTCGATGGGGTCGCCGGCATCCCGCAGGTTCACGAAGTTGACGCCCTTCACCACGCGGCCGTCCTTCACGTCCATGCACGGTATGACTCGCTTGGTCAGCAAACCTTATCCTTCCGTCACGCTTCCCTACAGCTCTATCGGCTTCTCTAGGTCGCGCAGGAAGTCGGGTTCTTGCTGCATGGTGCCCTTGCAGGCGGCCACGCCGTCGGCCACGGTGAACGACTCCTCGTATATGGCGCGCCCCGCGATGACGCCCTCGATCGCCTCGGACACCTTCGCAAGCTCCAGGATGTCGGCGACGGACGATATGCCGCCGCTGGCGATGACGGGGTTCCCGAACGCCTGGTACATTTCCACGTAGGCCGCGGGCGCGATGCCCGTCTGCATGCCGTCGCGGGCGATGTCGGTGTACACCAAGTGCTCGTAGCCCAGCGCGGCCATGCGCGAGGCCAGCTCGAGCGCCGAGATCTCGGCGCCAGACACCCAGCCCTCCACCTTCACGTCGCCGTCCTTGGCGTCGATTCCGCACACCACCGAGTCGCTGCCGAACTCCTCTACGGCGGCCTGCGCGAAGTCGGGGTCGCGCACAAGGGCGGTGCCGAATATCACGCGGTCGGCGCCCGTGTCCAGGATGCGCCTGGCGGCGTCCAACGTGCGGATGCCGCCGCCCACCTCCACGTGCAGCTCCGTGCGCTTCAGGATGCCTGACACCACGTCCACGTTCGCCGGGTCGCCGTCGCGCGCGCCGTCCAAATCGACGACGTGCAGCCATTCGGCCCCGGCCTCCTCGAACAGCTGCGCCTGCAGCACCGGGTCGTCGTTGTACACGGTGACCCTGTCGTAGTCGCCCTTGGCCAGGCGGACGGCCTTGCCGCCGAGTATGTCTATGGCTGGAAGCAGGTACATGGCATGTCCTCCGAATCTTTCCGACGCGAATCCGGTGTCAGGCGCGCCTTGCGAAGTCGACGAAGTTGCCGATCAGCGCAGCGCCCGCGCCGGAGCTCTTCTCGGGATGGAATTGTACGCCGAACGCGTTGCCTTTCCGCACCGCGCTGGGGAATGTAACCGAATGGGTCGTTTCGCCAGTGGTGAAGCCGCCCTCCGGCGCGATGAAGCTGTGCGTGAAGTAGAAGTGCTCGTCCTGCGCTATCCCTGAGAACAGCGGGTCGCCTTCGCGGAAGCGCACCGAGTTCCACCCGACGTGCGGCACCTTGAACGCCATGCCCTCGGCGCCTTCGCGCGGCATCGCGCCCACGACGCCGGGAAGCACGCCCAACCCAGGCGTGGGCGCATCCCCTTCCGCGTGCTCCACGCCGCCTTCGAACATCAGGTGCATGCCGAGGCAGATGCCCAGAAACGGAACGCCTCCGTCGATGGCGTCCCGCACAGCGGCCGCAAGCCCCAGCTCGTTCAACGTTCCCATGGCGTCCGCGAACGCCCCCACGCCGGGAAGCACCACGGCATCGGCTGCGCGCACTGCGGAAGGTTCGGACGTCACGGCGACTTCGGCGCCGCACGCCTCAAGCGCCCGTTCCACGGACTTGATGTTGCCCTTCTTGTAGTCGACCAGCGCGATTTGCATGGCGTCGCTCACAGCACGCCCTTCGTGCTTGGCAGCACGTCGGCTGCGCGCGGGTCGATTGCCACTGCGGCACGCAGCGCGCGTCCGCACGCCTTGAAGGCCGCCTCTATCAGGTGATGGGCGTTCTCGCCTGCCAGCTGCTTCATGTGCAGCGTTATTCCCGCGTTCGCGGCGAACGCCACGAAGAACTCCTTGGCGAGCTGCGTGTCGAACGTGCAGATGGCGTCGACCGGCACGTCCATGTCCCAGTAGAGCTGCCCGCGTCCCGAGATGTCCATGGCGCACATGACGAGCGCCTCGTCCATCGCGATGACCGCGTCGGAGAAGCGCACGATGCCGCGCTTGTCGCCAAGCGCCTCGGCGACCGCCTGTCCCAGCACGATGCCGGTGTCCTCCACGCTGTGGTGTGCGTCCACCTCCACGTCGCCGTCGCAGGCCACGGACAGGTCGAACAGCCCGTGCCGTCCGAACGCGTCCAGCATGTGGTCGAAGAACGGCACCTTGGTGTTCGCGTCCACCGCGCCCGTTCCGTCGAGCTCGATGGACACCGAGATGTCTGTCTCCTTGGTCTTCCTGTCTATGACTGCGCTTCTCATGCCAGCCTCCGTTCCGTGTCGCCAGCCGCCGCGGCACCCGCACGGGCGCCCGGAGCCTGTTCGCTAGTCCCTCTTCCTCATGCAGAAGTCGCGCAGGTTCGCCAGGAACGCGTCGTTCTGCTGCGGCGTTCCTATCGTGACGCGCAGCGTGCCTTCAAGCAGCGGCGCGTCGCTGAAGTCGCGCACCAGGATGCCCTTCCCGTACAGGTACTCCCATGCCTGGGCGGCGTCTTCCACCTGGAACAGCACCCAGTTCGAATCGCTGGGGAAGGGGCGCACGCCCGGGATGACCTTCAGGCCTTCCATGACGCGGTCGCGTTCATCTATTATCGTGCGGATGCCCGGCTCGAACTTGGCGCGGTTGGCGAATACCACGCATCCGATGGCCTGGCTGACCGCGTCGACCGAATAGGGTTGGCGCACCTTCAGGTACTCCTTGATGACGTCGGGGTGCGCCATGATGTATCCCAGCCGCACGCCTGCCAGCGAGAACGCCTTCGAGAACGTGCGCAGCAGCACCAGGTTGCGGTTTGCCTCCAGAAGCGGGCGCGAGGTCATGCGCGAGAACTCGAAGTAGGCCTCGTCGGCCACCACGAGCGCGTCGGTGGCCGCAAGCAGCCGCTCCATGAAGTCGTTCGGCGCGCGCAGCCCCGTTGGGTTGTTGGGGCTGGCGACTATGGTGAAGTCCACCGGGTTGCCGGGGTCGCTCACGACGGAAAGCACGGCGTCCTCGTCGATGCCGAAGTCGGGCGCAGGCCGGCGAGGCACGTCAACGATGGCCGTGTTCGTCAGCCGCGCGTTGGCCGCATACACCGAGAACGTCGGCGGCAGGTTCAGGAAGGTGCGCCCAGGGCCGCCCCAGGCCAGCGCCGTGTCGAACAGCAGCTCGTCGCCGCCGTTGCCCACGAGCACCCAGTCGCGTTCCAGCCCGTTGGCCTCGGCGATCATGTCGCGCAGCTCGTTGGCCAAGGGGTCCGGGTAGCGGTTCAGGTCGACCTTGCGCACGGCGCGCTCGATCTCGTGCCGGATGTCGGCGGCCACGTCGTGCGGGTTCTCATTCGCCGACATGAAGGCGTCGGCAGGGATGTACTTCGGGTCGTACGGCGTGATTCCGACCAGCTGCGGAGCGCTGGCACGCACCCTATCCATCGATGCGCTCCTTGCCGTTTCCGCCTTCGCAGGCGTCGCGTGCGTTCTCCATGGCATGCATGCGAAGCGCTACCGACTGGGCGTGCGCCCACAGCCCTTCGTGCATGGCTATGCGCATGATCGAACGCGAGTCGTTCTGAAGCGCTTCGGAGCTGTACTGGATGATGGAGCTCTTCTTCACGAACTCGCCCACGGAAAGCGGCGACGCGAACCGCGCCGTGCCGCCCGTCGGAAGCGTGTGGTTGGGGCCGGCCACGTAGTCGCCCACGGCCTCGGGGGTCCATTCGCCCAGGAAGATAGCGCCGGCGTTGCGGATGGCGCCCAGGTAGTCCATGGCGTCGCGCACGTGCAGTTCCAGATGCTCGGGCGCAATGACGTTCACGGTCTGGATGGCCTGGTCCATGTCGTTAACGACCACTATGAGCCCCTGTCCGTCGAGCGACGCCTTCGTGATCTCGGCGCGGGGCGAATTCGCAAGGTGTTGGGCGACGGCGGCTTCCACGGCGTCGGCGTATTCGTTGCTCTCGCACACCAGGTAGCATGCCGCCAGCGGGTCGTGTTCGGCCTGCGCCATCAGGTCGATGGCCACCAGGCTGGGGTCGGCGGACCCGTCGGCCACCACGCACACCTCGGAAGGCCCCGCGATCATGTCGATGCCCACGTCGCCCGAGACCACCTTCTTGGCGGCCGCGACGAACGCGTTGCCTGGGCCTGTTACCTTGTCGACGGCGGG
>CBCTKQ010000036.1:0-12622 GCA_965147515.1 uncultured Eggerthellaceae bacterium
TCCGTCTTCCGTTTGACCCGTCCCCGATAAGGCGGAAGGATTCCCGCCAGCACCAGCGCGGATATCTGCCCGAGCGAGAACCCGACGAGCGCGCTGGGCTTGATTCCGCGGTCGAGGAGCAGCTTGCCCACGCCGACGGAAACAGCCATGGTGAGCCCCTGCGCGGCGACCGTGTCGTTGATTTCCTCCTGCGTGCCTCCCTTGGAAAGACGCGCAAGGTCGACGCCGAGCGCGTCGGAAAGCACGCCGAAGACGTGCGCAACCTTCTGCGACTTCAGCAGGTCGGCGCCCATTCCGGGCTTTTGCGCCCCTTGCCCGGGGCAGAGCCATACAGTCATTTGCTCCCTTTCAAACGAACAGCCCCGCATCCGGGGCTGTTTCATTCGCTTTCGGCCTTTACTTCCAGCTGCGCGTGGCGTTGCGTTCGGCCATTTGCTGCAGCGAACACGAACCCCACTGCTCGGCCTGCGACATGAGGTCGTCTACGATCTGCCTGGCCGGCTTCATGTCGTGCACGAGACATGCCACCTCGCCGGCCATCAGCGACCCGTTCTTCACGTCGCCGTCCACCACGGCCCGCCGCAGCGAGCCCGTCAGCAGGTTCTCTAGTTCCTGGCCGTCGACCTCGCCGGCGGCCATCTTGGCCTCGAGCGCCTTGGCCTGGCGCGCGAAGCTGTTCTTCAGCTGGCGCACGGGATGTCCAGAGTCGCGCCCGGTGACGATGGTGTCGGAATCCTTGGCCTCGACGATCTTCTGCTTGTAGTCGGCATGCACGGTGCATTCCTCAGCGGTGAGGAAGCGCGTGCCGACCTGGACGCCTTCGGCGCCCAGCGCGAAGGCCGCCACCATGCCGCGGCCGTCGGCCACGCCGCCGGCGGTGATCACGGGGATGTCCACCGCCTCGCACACCGCGGGGGTGAGCGCCATGGTGGTCAGCTGCCCTATGTGGCCGCCGGCCTCCTCGCCTTCCGCGACCACCGCGTCGGCTCCGGCGCGCTCCATGCGCTTGGCCAGCGCAGCCGAGGCGACCACGGGGATGACCTTTATGCCCGCTTCCTTCCACATGTCTATGTAGGGCGCGGGCGACCCGGCCCCCGTGGTGACCACGTCGACGTGCAGGTCGCAGAGCAGCTTCGCCAGCTCGGGCGCATCGGGGTTCATCAGCATGATGTTGGCCCCTATGGGCTTGTCGGTGCGCGAGCGCGCCTCGTTCACCTGCTGCTCGACCCAAGACAAGGGGGCGCTTCCGCAGGCGATTATGCCAAGGCCGCCGGCCTCGCTGACCGCCGCCGCCAAAGAGGCGTCGGCTATCCAAGCCATGGCGCCCTGGATGATGGGCTTCTCGATGCCGAGAAGCTCGGTTACGCGTGTCTTCATGCTTGCCGTCGCGCCTTACAGGTTGTCGAGGTAGGTGACCAGGTCGCCGATGGTGGCAAGCCCCTCGGGCTCGCCGAGGTCGATGTCGAGCCCTTCCTCGAGCGTGCAGGTGAGCTCGGCCATGTCGAGCGAGTCGATTCCCAGCGACTCGAACGTGGACTCGGCGGTGACCGTCTCGGGGTCGATGTCGAGGTTGTCGTTGAGGATGGTGGTGATGGTTTCGATGGTTGCCATTTGGCGTCCTTTCCTGAGGTCATTTTGACATGCATGCAATTATAAAAGAAAAGCCCCGCCGAGGCGGGGCTTTCGCAATGTAAAACGTTGCAGTTTTTAGCGCTTGGAGAACTGCGGGCGCTTGCGAGCCTTCTTCAGGCCGTACTTCTTGCGCTCGACCATGCGGGCGTCGCGCGTGAGGAACCCGGCCTTCTTCAGCTCGTCGCGGTATTCGCCGGCCTCGAGCAGGGCGCGGGCGATGCCGAGGCGAAGGGCGCCGGCCTGGCCGGTGCTTCCGCCGCCGTTGATGCGGGCGATGACGTCGAAGTGTCCCTGAGTGTCGGTCACCTTGAACGGGGCCAGGGCCGCGTCAAGCTGGCCGGCGCGGGGAAAGTATTCCGCGCCCTCGCGGCCGTTGACGGTGACCTTGCCGGTTCCCGGAACCAGGCGGACGCGGGCGACGGAGGTCTTGCGGCGACCCGTGCCGTAGTAAAGAGCCTCGGTGTTGGCTTTCTTGGTTGCCATCGTTATGCCTCCATCTCGATCTTCTCGGGCTGCTGGGCAGCATGCGGGTGGTCGGGGCCTGCGTAGACCTTGAGCTTCAGGCCCTGCGCACGGCCGAGCGTGGTCTTGGGGAGCATGCCCTTCACGGCGTGCTCGATGACGCGCTCGGGATGCTTGGCCAGCGCCTCTTCAAGAGTCTCGGACTTCAGGCCGCCGGGGTATCCGCTGTGGCGGAAGTATTCCTTCTTGAGTTCCTTCCCGCCGGTGACGCGGATCTTCTCGGCGTTGACGACCACGACGAAGTCGCCGGTGTCGACATGAGGCGTGTACTGGGGCTTGTCCTTCCCGCGAAGGATGGTGGCGCACTTCGAGGCAAGGCGGCCCAAAACGACGCCTTCGGCATCGATCAGGTACCACTTGCGCTCGACTTCGCCGGGCTTTGCGCTGTACGTTTTCACAATCAATTCCTTCTGTTTTCCGGCCGCGTTGCGCACGGCCGATGCTGGTTTTCAAAAGTGCAGTTTCGCGCTGGGCCGGTTTCCTACGCCAGCCACGCGCGCCTTGGGCCTGGACTCCCTCGGAGCGCGCTTGCGCCTTCCCTGCTTTACGGGGCTTTTGAAAGCAACTGTTGAATTGTAGCACTACTTTTGACAGCGATGCGGGAAATGCGCCCGAAAGACGGCAATGCTATCCCCCGCGGACGGCCGAGTCGGGATGGATCGACATGGACTGGAAGCGGTTGGCCATCCATTCGTTGTCGAAGTAATGGGCGTAGAAGTCCTTGATGGGCGTGTTTATGGGGTCGTTCGCCAGGCGCTCGTACCAGCAGTCGAGGGCCTGCAGCGACATGACGCAGTCGGTGGCCATCAAAAGCGCGGCGACGGTGGTCAGCGAATAGCGCCACTGCCAGGGGATCTTGTCTATCAGCCAAAGCATGAACGGAAGCAGCAGCTTCAGCCACACGACGCCCAGAAGGCCCCATGCCGCCATGGCAAGTCCGCACGTGCGGCCGCCGAACAGCGAGAGGAACTGGCCCGTGTAGTCCCAGGCCACCGCGCCGAACGCGTACTGCATGAAGTAGCTGACGAACGCCTCGAACAGGCCGCCGATGACGGCCGAAAGCAGGAACACCAACACGACGTTCTTCTTGTAAAGGCGGTTAAGGAACAGCGTCATCAGCACGGCGCCGCATCCGTATATGGGAGAGAACGGCCCGAACAGCAGGCCTGCGCGGTCCTGCCAGTGGCCCGGGTCGACCACAATCACGTGGAACACCGATTCTATGGCGTCCCCGAGGATCGAGCAGATCACGAATATCCAGAACAGGTTGAAGAAGTCGAGCTTGATGTAGCCCTTGCCGGACAGGTCGCGCCCGAGCGTGCCGTCCTCCTGCTCGTGCCTAAGCTCGTTGTCGCGGAGCATGCGCTGCAGCTGGCGCTCCTCGCGCAGCTGCGGGTCGAGGTAGAGCTGGAAGGCGATCAGCACGGCGAGCAGCACTCCGTACACGATAAGCCGCAGACTCACGCCGTACAACATGAGGGAGCACAGCGCGCCGACTATCACCGTCACGTATATGCCGTAAATGACCAGCGCCGCCACGTTGCGCTTCCCGCGCAGCAGCTGGATGGCCATGAATATGAAGGCGAAGTCGCCCAGCACCAGGACTATCAGGCGCACCCAGGCGACCACGAACGTGGATATGCCGAGCTGCTGCACCGCACCGCCCTGGTACATGTGCACCGCGTCGATCACGGCGTCGACGAGCGCGGCGAGCCCGAACGCGCCGGCCACCAGCAGCAGCACGGCGAAGACCTTCACGCCGACAGGAAGCCTCTTTTCGGATTCAGGCGTGGTCAGCAGGCGCCTGTACCAGCGCTCCTGCGCCTCCTTCTGCGCGGCTTCACGCGCCGCTTCGAGCTGGTCGGCCATTATTCCTCGACGCGGATCAGGCTGGGCTCGACCTCGACCAGGTCGTCCACGGCGCATATGGCCTGGATGGCGGCCTGCACGTCGCTTTCCTTGGCCGTGTGCGTGACGTACACGACGTCGACGTTGCTTCGGTCGGCCTTGCCACGCTGCGTCATGGAATGGATGGAAACGTTGTTGTCGGCGAACACCTTCGACATGATGGCAAGAACGCCAGGGCGGTCGGCCACGGTGAAGCGTATGTAGTACTTCATCGTCAGCGTCTCGATCTCGCGGATGGGCAGCGTGTCGGTGCAGGTGCAGCCGACTATGGGAGCGACGCCGGCCTGCAGCTCGCGAGCCATGTCCAGCACGTCGCCCATCACGGCGCTGGCAGCGGCCCCCGCGCCCGCTCCTTCGCCGAAGAACATCGTCTCGCCAACGAAGTCGCCCACCACGTATATTGCGTTGAACACGCCGTTCACGTGCGCCAACTGATGGGTTGTCGGGATCATCGTGGGATGCACGCGCACGTCGATGCCGGAATCGGTGCGGTGCGCGATGGCCAGCAGCTTGACGACGTAGCCCATCTCGCGCGCCGCTTCGAGGTCGGTGGGCTTGATGGTGGTGATCCCCTTGGTGTACACGTCGTCCATGGCCACGCGCGTGTTGAATGCGATTGACGCCAGGATGGCGATCTTGGCCGCGGCGTCGAAGCCGTCCACGTCGGCGGACGGGTTGGCCTCGGCATAGCCGTTGGCCTGCGCCTCGGCAAGCGCCGCCTCGTAGCTCATGTTGTCCTCGGCCATGCGCGTGAGCATGTAGTTGGTGGTGCCGTTTACGATGCCCATGACCGACTCGATCTCGTTGGCGATGAGCGAGTGCTTGAGCGGCCCGATGATCGGGATGCCCCCGCCCACGCTGGCCCCGAAGCGGATGTCCTTGCCAGCCGCCTCTGCGGCCTCGAACACCTGCTGGCCCGACGTGGCCATGAGCGCCTTGTTGGCCGTGACCACGTTCTTGCCGGCGGCAAGCGCGTCGAGCACGACCGACTTCGCCACGGTGGTGCCGCCGATCAGCTCGATGACGATGTCGATGTCGGGGTCGTTCACGATGTCGTGGTAGTCGGAAGTGAACAGATGGCCGACGCCGTGCGCCTTGGCTTCCTCGTCGGAAAGCGAGCAGACGCGCGCAAGCTCGACGTCGATGCCGTAATGGCGGCGAAACGCGTCCCCATGCTTGTTGATTATGTCGATGCAGCCGCCGCCGACGGTGCCGGTTCCGACGAGTCCGATTCGTATGGCCATGGAGGCCTCCTTATGCGTCGTGGGTAAGTGGCTATTGTATCATCAGGGGCAGCAGGAGCACGCGACAGGAGGCCCCATGACGTCGATACTGTTCATATGCCACGGAAACATCTGCCGGTCCACCATGGCCGAGTTCGTGATGAAGGACGTCCTGCGCAAGCGCGGCCTGGACGACGTTGTGCATGTGGAATCGGCGGCCACCAGCCGCGAGGAGCTGGGCAGCGACACCTACTACGAAACGAAGCGCATGCTGGATGCGCACGACGTTCCCTACACGCCGCGCCACGCGCGCCAGACGACGCGTGCCGACTACGGCGAATTCGACTACATCGTTGGCATGGACGACGAGAACATGGCCGGCATGCGGCGCATCTACGGCGGCGACCCGGAGGGCAAGCTTTCCCTGCTGCTAGACTGGACCGGCATGGGCCGCGATATCGCCGACCCCTGGTACACCCGCGATTTCGAAAGCTGTTACGACGACGTCGAGGCCGGATGCATCGCCCTGGCCGAGCACCTGTCGCGCTCGCTTGGGCGCTGACGGGCGTCAAACGGTCATACCCTTTTCACCAAGAGGTCCGCGGGCGTCTTTTAGCATTTCTCACGGCAGGATGAAGTGCTACAAATCCCTCGCCAGCAAATCCTCGTAGGTCTCGCGGCGGGTGGTCACGCGCGCTTCGCCGTCGCGCACGAACACCACGGCCGGGCGTGGCTGGCCGTTGTAGTTGCTGGCCATGGTGGAACAGTACGCTCCCGTGCCGAACACGCACACGATGTCGTCCAGGTCGGCCTTCTGCAGAGGCATGTCCACCACCACGGCGTCGCCGCTTTCGCAGTGCTTGCCGCAAAGCGTGACGATCTCGGTGCGAGGCTGGTCGGCCTTGTTTGCGATGGTGGGCTCGTAGTCGGCGTGGTACAGCGCGGTGCGGATGTTGTCGCTCATTCCGCCGTCCACGGCAACATACTTGCGGATTCCCGGAAGCGTCTTCAGGATGCCCACCGTGTAAAGAGTGACGCCCGCGTTCGCCACGAGCGATCGGCCCGGCTCCACCAGCAGGCGCGGCAGCGGGAAGTCGTGCTTGGCACACAGCTCGCGCACGCTGTCGCAGGTGACGGCGGCGAAGTCGTCGATCGAAGACGGGCTGTCGGTGGTCTCGTAGGCCACGCCAAGGCCTCCGCCAAGGTCAAGCTCCTCTATGACGTAGCCGTAGCCCTCGCGGATGCGGGCCATGAAGTCGACCATGACGGCCGCAGCCTCGCCGAAGGAATGCAGGGCGAAGATCTGCGAGCCTATGTGGCAGTGCAGCCCCGCAAGGCGCACGTTCGGCGTCTCCAGCGCGGTGCCCACGCAGGTGTAGGCGAAGTCCTCCAGCATGGTGAACCCGAACTTCGAGTCCTCGCAGCCGGTGCGGATGTACTCGTGGGTGTCGGCCTCGACGCCAGGCGTGATGCGCATGTATATGTCCTGCACCTTGCCGTGGCGTGCTGCGATTTCAGACACGCGCGCCAGCTCGATGCGGCTGTCCACGATGATGCGGCCCACCCCGGCGGAGATGGCCTCGTCCAGCTCCTGCGGCGTCTTGTTGTTCCCGTGCATGAAGATGCGATCGGCAGGGAAGCCCGCCGCCAGGGCACATGCAAGCTCGCCGCCGCCCGAGACGTCCAGGCACAGGCCCTCTTCCTGGGCCATGCGCACGACGGCCTTGTTCATGAACGCCTTGCTTGCGTAAAGCACGTCGGAGTTCTCGTAGCGGCTGCGGAACGCGCGGACGAACTCCTGCATGCGGTGGCGTATGTCGGCCTCGTCGAACACGTACAGCGCCGTGCCTTCGGTGCGGGCCAGCTCGACCATGTCAACCCCGCCTATGAACAGGTGGCCGCCGCGCACTTCCGCCGTTTCGGGAAGCACCGCGCCGAGTTCCATCGTGGTCTTGTTGTCTGCCTTCTTCGAAAGGTCGGATGCAGGTAGAGACATGAAAAATCCCCTTTGCTCTGGTTGTCCAAGCCATTGTAGCAAAGGGGAGAGTGGCGACTGTTCACGCGGGTCCGGCCTGCGAAACTTCCGTTAGCCACGATTCACGCGAGGGCCGGTTCCGCGTTTTCGTCATGACCGAATAATGACATTTCCAGCAGGACTGCAACGGCTTCCGAGACATCCGTTAACATGACGACATTGGATTTGAACGGACGCGAAAACTAGGCGTGACGCTCTGGGTTCCCGTCGCCTATTTCGAGGAGGAAGAATGTCTAAGCAGGCACCATCGATGGACAAGTGGTTGGAAGAGGCCAAGGCCTCGGACGCGGCGGACCAGTGCGGAATGTTCCTGGTGCACAACGGCGTGGTGCGTGTGACGCCTAAGGCCCAGGTAAGGGAAGGCAAGCAAGGGCTGGGCGAAGTCGCCCAGGTGGACTTCTCCTACGACGCAGAAGGCGTCGAGGCCGCCGTGCAGGAGGCCCTGGGCTGGCCTGGGGTGTACTACGTGAAGGTGTGGCTGAACGAGGGCGTGCTTTCCGTGGGCGATTCCATCATGTACGTGCTTATCGGCGCCGACATACGCCCTAACTGCATCGACGCGCTGCAGAAGCTGGTCGGGAAGATCAAGAACGACCTGGTGGTGGAGAAGGAGATATATGCGTAAGCCGACGTCGAAGCTGGGCACCTGCGTCCTGCTGGCCCTGTTTGGTGCCGCGGCCTGTGCATGTGTTGCGCTTGCGGGATGCTCGCAGGCCGCACAGGATTCGTCAGCGACTTCGGCCTCGTCGCAATCGTCGGGCGCCTCGGGACAGGTCGAGGAGTCGAACCTGGTAAGCGATGGCGGCCCCATCGGGTCGTTTGCCGCGAACTCGGCCGCCATCGAGCTCTCCGGCGACCAGAACGCCTGCTACTCCCCCGCTTCCTTCTACATGGCGCTGGCCATGGTGGCCGCAGGGGCCGACGGCGAGGCCCAGCAGCAGATGTTCGACGCGCTTGGAGTGCAGAGCACCGAGGAACTGGACGAGTACTGCAAGGAGCAGCTGCGCGAGATCTCCGTCACCGACGAGACGAGCACCATCGAGGTGGCGAACTCGCTGTGGTCCAACGTGGGCTACACCTTCCAGGCCGAATATCAGAACGCGGTGGAGGAATACTTCGACGCGGGCGCCTTCGACGTGGAGTTCGGAACCCAGCAGACCAATGACATGATCAAGGAATGGATCTCGGACGAGACTCGCGGGCTGCTGGAGCCCGACATCAGCACCGATGCCGCCATGGTGGCCATGCTGATCAACACCGTCTACTTCAACGACAACTGGATAGAGCCCTTCGCCGAAGGCGAGACCGCGGCCGCCGCATTCCATGCGGAAGGCGGCGACGTGCAGGCCCAGTTCATGCACAACACCACCGACTACGGCGGCTACATAGAAGGCGACGGGTTCACTGCCGCGCAGCTTCCGTTCGCAGGCGGGTCCACCTGCACGTTCTCCCTCCCCGACGAGGGGAATAGCGCGTCCGAGCTCGTGGAAACGCCCGAGTCCGTCGAAAAGCTGCTGACGGCCACGCCGAACTCGCAGGCGCAGATAAGCTGGTCGGTTCCGCGGTTCTCTTGCTCGTCGTCGTTCGACGACCTGGTGGACTGCGCCAAAGAGCTTGGCATGACGGACGTGTTCGACCCCGCCAAGGGCGACATGTTCCGCAACATGATCGTGGCCGACAACAGCTCCGACATGGGCTTCTACATAAGCGACGCCCTGCAGGAGACGCATATCGACCTGAACGAGCTGGGCGTGGAGGCCGCAGCCTACACGGCGCTTACCGTGCGCGCCACGTCGCTGGCCCCCGAAGCGCAGGAAGTGGTCGAATTCGTGCTAGACAAGCCGTTCGTGTACTCGATCACGGCGTCGAACGGCACCCCGCTGTTCATAGGCGTGGTGGCGAACCCGACGGCATAGGGCGCGTTATTGATTGAACAGGGGACGCCCCCTGACACGCGACCTATCGCACGGTTATGTCGGCGAATTCGAGCGGAATCAGGTTGGCCAGGTCGTCGGGGGCCATCTCAAGCTGGCATCCGATGCGGCCGCCCGAGAAGAACACGGTGTCGTAGAGCTGCATGGTTTCGTCGGCCACGGTCGGGAACTGCTTCCTCATGCCGATGGGCGAGCATCCCCCGTGCACGTAGCCGGTCAACGGCAGCAGTTCGCGCGACCTGATCATCTCGACCGCCTTCTCGCCTACCGCCTTCGCCGCGCGCTTCAGGTCAAGCTCTTCGGCCACGGGCACCATGAACACGTAATGCTCCCCCGACTTCCCCACCGTAACCAGCGTCTTGAACACGCGGTCGGGGTCGAGGCCCAGCATGTCCGCCACCTCCACGCCCGAAGGCGCGCCCTCGCACTCGAACGTGCGCACCTCGCACGGAACGCCGGCCGCCTCCGCCTCGCGGATGGCGTTCGTCTTGCCCTCTTTCGCCTTCTTGGCCATGGCCTATAGGAAGTACTTCACGCCGGCTTCGAAGATGGGCTGGTACAGGTTGCCAGGGACGTTCTTGTACAGGCCTTCGCCGGCGCGTTCGCTGTGGCCCATCTTGCCAAGGATGCGTCCGTCGGGGCTGGTTATGCCCTCGATGGCAAGAACCGAGCCGTTGGGGTTGTAAAGCAGGTCCATGCTGGGGCGGCCTTCGGGGTCGACGTACTGCGTGGCCACCTGCCCGCGTTCGATCATCTGGTCGATCAGGGCATTCGGCGCAACGAAGCGCCCCTCGCCGTGGCTTATGGCCACCGTGTGGATGCTGCCTGGCTCGCATTCCGCCATCCAAGGCGACAGGTTCGACGCGGTGCGCGTGTCCACCAGCTTGCTTTGATGGCGGCCTATGGTGTTGAACGTCAGCGTCGCCTCGCATTGGTCGGCCGGAACGATGTCGCCGTACGGCACGAGCCCCAGCTTCACCAGCGCCTGGAAACCGTTGCAGATGCCGAGCATGAGCCCGTCGCGCTTCTGAAGAAGCTCGCGCACGGCCTCGGTCACCTCGGGCGAGCGGAAGAACGACGCGATGAACTTCGCCGAGCCGTCGGGCTCGTCGCCGCCTGAGAAGCCGCCTGGCAGCATGACTATCTGCGCCTCGCGGATGTTGCGCACCAGATCGCGCGTGCTGTCGGCGACCGCATAGGGCGAAAGGTTGTTTATCACCTGCACCGTGACGTCGGCTCCGGCGCGCTTGAAGGCAGCGAGCGTGTCGTACTCGCAGTTGGTGCCGGGGAACACGGGTATGACCACCTGCGGACGGACGACGGGCTGCCCGGCATAGCTGATCTGCGGCCCTGCCGTGTACGTGACGACAGGAACCTCCTCGAGCGCGGCGGCCTCTTCGGCCGGCGTTCGATACGGGAACACGCCTTCTATGCCCGACTCCCACGCCTCCTGCACCACGGCAAGGTCGGCACTCTGCTCGTGGTCGGACAAGACGTATTCGGGCGTCACGACGCCGAGCCGAAGCACCTCGACGCCTTCCAGCATGCCCGCGCCGTCCAGCAGCTCGATGGCGCGCGCCACGTCGCAGCCGTCGGCCAGCTCCACCACGAAGGTTCCGTAGGCCTCCTCGAACAGGTCGCTGAAGCCCACCTCGTCGTTCAGGTTCACGCCCAGGCGGTTGCCCACGGCCATCTTGAACAGCGTCTCGCCCAGCCCGGCGTAGCCGCCGCACGAACACGCGGCCACGACGCCTTCGCCTATCAAGCGCTCGACGGCGTCGAGCGTGGCGCACACGCTTTCCGGGGTCGGGTCCTCGAAGCATACCCAGGCAAGCTCGTGCCCCGCCTTCTTCAGCTCGGGAGAGGTCACGCGGCCTATGTCGCCCACTGCGGTGGCGAACGACACCAGCGTGGGCGGTACGTCCAGGTCCTCGAAGCTTCCCGACATGGAGTCCTTGCCGCCGATGGCGCCTACGCCGAAGTCGACCTGCGCCATAAGCGCGCCAAGCACCGCCGCGACGGGCTTGCCCCAGCGCTCGGGGTCGTCGCGCAGCTTCTCGAAGTATTCCTGGAACGTCAGGTACATGTCTTCGCGCTCGAAGCCGGTCGCCACCAGCTTGGCGACCGAGTCCAGCACGGCCATGTAGGAACCGGCGAACGGGTCGTAGTCGCTCAGGTATGGGTTGAAGCCCCACGAAAGGCCCGAAACCGTGGTGGTCTGGCCGCCCAGCACTGGCAGCTTCGACACCATGGCCAGCGCCGGCGTCAGCTGCGTGCGGCCGCCGAAGGGCATCAGCACGGTGGCCGCGCCTATGGTGGAGTCGAAGCGTTCAACCAGGCCCTTGTTGGACGCGCGGTTTATGTCGGACATCAGCGCGCACAACGCGTCTTCCATGGAACCGTTGCGGCACACGGCTTCCACCATGGGGTTCACCAGGTCGTCACAGGCCTCGAAGGCGCGGTCGGTCGCACATTCCGTAAAGCTTTCGTCCTGCGGCTTCGGAACTTTGACTGCGGCCTGCTTGGCCGCCCCGTTGCTGGCGAGGAAGTCGCGGCTGACGTCGACGATCGTGTCACCGCGCCAATGCATGCGCACGCGAGGGTCGGCCGAGACCACCGCAACGGGGGTTGCTTCCAGGTTCTCCGCACGCGCCAGCGCGATGAAGTCGTCTACGTCGTCGGCGGAAAGCGCCACCGCCATGCGCTCCTGCGATTCCGATATGGCAAGCTCGGTGCCGTCGAGGCCCTCGTACTTCTTGGGAACCTTGTCCAGGTAGATGTCCAGCCCGTCGGCCAGCTCGCCGATGGCCACGGAAACCCCGCCGGCGCCGAAGTCGTTGCATCGCTTGATCATGCGGCAGGCCTCGGAATTGCGGAAAAGGCGCTGTATCTTGCGCTCGACGGGCGCGTTGCCCTTCTGAACCTCGGCGCCGCACGTCTCGATGGAGCTGGCGCTGTGCGCCTTCGAAGAGCCCGTGGCGCCGCCGATGCCGTCGCGGCCCGTGCGGCCGCCCAGCAGCACCACCACGTCGCCCGGTGCGGGCGTCTCGCGCCGCACGTCGCTTGCGGGGGTCGCGCCCACCACGGCGCCTATCTCCATGCGCTTGGCGGCATAGCCGGGGTGGTACATCTCGTGCACCTGGCCGGTGGCCAGGCCGATCTGGTTGCCGTAGGACGAATAGCCCTGTGCCGCCGTCGTGACCAGCTTGCGCTGCGGAAGCTTGCCGGGAATGGTGTCGGCCACAGGCACCGTAGGGTCGGCTGCGCCGGTGATGCGCATGGCCTGGTAGACGTAGGCGCGCCCCGACAACGGGTCGCGGATGGCCCCGCCCACGCATGTGGCCGCGCCACCGAACGGCTCGATTTCC
>CBCTKQ010000037.1:0-12475 GCA_965147515.1 uncultured Eggerthellaceae bacterium
AGCTTCCAGACACCGGAAGCATCCCGCTGGTCAGCGACGTTTCGTCGATGTTCCTGTCAGAACCCGTCGACGTGTCCGACTACGGGCTGATCTACGGCGGCGTGCAGAAGAACATAGGCCCAGCCGGCGTCGTGATAGTCATCGTGCGCGACGACCTGGTCCGCGAGGACGTGAACCCCATGACCCCCACCATAATGCGGTACACCACGCAGGTCGCCGCCAAGTCGCTCTCGAACACGCCGCCCTGCTGGGGGATCTACATATGCGGGCTGGTGTTCAAGTGGCTGAAGAACCTGGGCGGACTGGAAGCCATGAAGAAGATCAACGTGGAGAAGGCGTCGCTGCTCTACGACTTCCTCGACCAGTCGAAGCTCTTCAAGGCCACAGCCGACAAGCGGTGCCGTTCCCTGATGAACGTCCCGTTCGTAACGGGCGACGCCGACCTCGACGCGCTTTTCGTCGCCGAGGCGAAGGACCACGGCATCGAGTCCATCAAGGGCCATCGCAGCGTCGGAGGCATGCGCGCCAGCATATACAACGCCATGCCCATTGCGGGCGTGAAGGCGCTCGTTGACTTCATGTCGCGGTTCGAGAAGGAGCACTCGTAAGACCACAAGGAGGCTGAGATGGCCAAGAAGGTCCTAGTCACGGAAAAGGTCGCACAGGAAGCGATAGACGCGCTTCAGGGCCGCGGATACGACGTCGACGTCAGGCTCGACCTATCGCCGGAAGAGCTGAAGTCGGTCATTGCGCCTTACGATGCGCTCGTCATCCGTTCCGCCACCCGCGTCACCGACGACCTGCTGGACGCCGCCGAGAGCCTGAAGATCATCGGCCGGGCAGGCGTGACCGTCGACAACATCGATCTCGAGGCCGCAGCCGATCACGACGTCGTGGTGTGCAACGCTCCCGCGTCGAACATAGTCTCGGCCGCCGAGCACACGATCGGGCTCATGCTTGCAGCAGCTCGCATGATTCCGCAGGCCAACGCCCTGGTGCATGGCGGCCAGTGGAAGAGGCACTGCTTCCTCGGCACCGAGCTGTACGGGAAGACGCTCGCGATATTCGGGCTGGGGCGCGTCGGGTCGGCCGTGGCCGAGCGCGCGGCAGCCTTCGACATGAACCTGATCGCCTACGACCCCTACTGCTCCGAGGAAAGGGCGGCCTCGCTTGGCGTGCAGCTGTACGACGACATGGACGACGTCATAAGGCAGGCCGACTTCATAACCGTCCACCTTCCCCTCACCGCAGACACGCTCGGGATGTTCGGGCGCAAGGAAATCGCCGAGATGAAGACCGGCGTGGTCCTCGTGAATTCGGCCAGGGCCGGCATAATCGACCTCGACGCGTTGGCCGACTTCGTCGCCGCCGGAAAGGTGGCGGCTGCGGCCATAGACGTGTTCGAGGAGGAGCCTTGCTACTCGTCGCCCCTGCATGGGCTCGAAAACGTGATTCTGACCCCGCACATCAGCGCCGTCACGAAAGAGGCGCAGGTGCGCGCCGGCGAGCAGATAGCCGAATACGTTTGGCAGGGACTCGAAGGCTCCATCGTGCCGACGGCCATCAACCCGACGGTGCTTCCCCCCGAGGTCATCGACGACATGCGTCCCTACGCCCGGGCGTCCAAGATGATGGGCGGCATGGTGGTCGACCTCCTCGGGCGCACGCCCAAGAAGGTCGACGTGACGCTCGAAGGGTCAATATCCGACGCCGACCCAGACGTCGTCATCGCAGGGCTCGTCGACGGCATCGTGTCGTACAAGAACATCGGCAACGTGTCGTTGGAGGAATCCCTCGAAAGGGCCGAACGTCACGGCATAAGCGTGAATGCGTTCTCGAACGGCGATGCAGGCGGCTTCTCGTCGGCCGTGCGCGTGAAGGCAGACTCGGTCGAGATGGCCTGCACGCTTTACGGGCTGGACAAGACCGCCAGGATCATCAACATCATGGGGTACGACATCGACATCTCGCCGGCGCGCCAGTCGCTGGTGTTCGAGTACGTCGACGCGCCGGGCCGCATCGGGATAATCGGAACCATACTCGGCGAGGCGGGGATAAACATCACCACGATGCAGATAGGGAACAAGACCGCCGAGAAGTGCGCGCTGGTGTACGTAAACGTGGAGGGCGACGTGACCGACGAGGTCATGACGCGCCTGCGCGAGGCCGTGGACCTGAAGAACATCTGGCTGCTCAGGCTTTAGGGTCGACGCCCGCGCCCAAAAACGATTGGGCCAACGGACGAGCGAATGACTATACGTGAAAGAAGGGATGGCGTATGACCCGCAAGATTGACATTTTCGACACGACGCTGCGCGACGGGGAGCAATCTCCTGGCGCTTCGATGAACACCGACGAGAAGCTGGTGATAGCGCGCGAGCTTCTGCGCATGAACGTCGACGTGATAGAGGCCGGGTTCCCGATCTCGTCGCCTGGCGACTTCGAGAGCGTCCGAAGGATATCCGAGCTGGCAGGCTACGACGCTGTCGTGTGCGCGCTCACCCGCGCAGTCGACAAGGACATCGTGTGCGCCGCAGACGCCCTCGAGTTCGCCAAGCGCCCCCGCATCCACACGGGCATAGGGGTTTCCAAGAGCCACATCTACGACAAGCTGCGCATCGACGAGGACACCGCGGTTGAACGCGCGGTGCATGCCGTCGAGCTGGCGAAGAGCTACGTGGACGACGTGCAGTTCTACGCCGAGGACGCCGGAAGGTCCGACTACGACTTCCTGGTGCGCATCATCCAGGCGGTCGTAGACGCAGGCGCCACGGTGGTGAACATCCCCGACACCACCGGGTATTCCCTTCCCGACGAGTTCGGAAGGCGCATCAAGTACCTGTGCGACAACGTGAATGGCATCGACGACGTCACCGTGGCGGTGCACTGCCACAACGACCTGGGCATGGCCACCGCGCTGGCGCTGGCCGGCGTGAGATGCGGTGCGCGCCAGATCGAATGCACCATAAACGGCCTGGGAGAGCGGGCAGGCAACACCTCCATGGAAGAGGTAGTCATGGCCATCCGCATGCACGGCGAAGAGCTGGACGCCCACACCGACGTCAACACGAAGGAATTCGTCAAGGCCTCGCGCCTGGTCAGCTCCATCACCGGCATGATGGTGCAGGCGAACAAGGCCATCGTCGGCGCCAACGCGTTCGCGCATTCGTCAGGCATCCACCAGGACGGCGTCCTCAAGAAGCGCGACACCTACGAGATCATCGACCCGGCCGACGTAGGCGCGGGCCAGAGCCAGATAGTCCTCACGGCCAGAAGCGGCCACGCGGCGCTGAAGCATCGCCTGGAGGATTTGGGATACGAGTTCGACGAAGCGAAGCTGGACGAGCTGTACGAGGCGTTCCTGAACCTGGCCGACAAGAAGAAGGAAGTATACGACGAGGACCTCGAGTCGCTGGTGAACGAGCGCGACCGCGACGCAGCCGCGCTGTACAAGCTGGACAGACTTCAGATCAGCTGCGGCTTCCCCCTGAAGCCCACGGCCACCGTCACGCTGGTCGACCCCGAAGGCGAGCACGTGACGGTATGCGAATGGGGGACGGGCCCGGTCGACGCCGCATACAAGGCCATCGACAAGGTGGTGCGCAGGAAGGTCGACCTCACCGAGTACTCCGTCACGTCCGTAACCCGCGGCATCGACGCCCTGGGCGAGGTCACGGTTCGCATAAAGGACGAGTCCGGCAACATGTACATCGGGCGCGGAGCCGACGGCGACATAATCGTGTCGTCGGGGAAGGCCTACCTGAACGCCCTCAACAGGATGCTGGAGGGCAACAAGCGCTAACGGCTGGACGGACAAGGCGCACGTATAGGGCGGCCGCGGAAGCCTGACGCGGCCATGCGAGTCAGGAGAGCGGCATGAAGCGCGATTTCCCCAACCTCTGCAAGCCGATCGAAATAGGAGGGCTGACCTTCCGCAACCGCATGTGCTCGGCCCCCATGGGCGCGACCGACATAACGGCGGAGGGCAGCCCCGGGCCCAGGACGCTGGGGTTCTACGAGGCACGCGCGAAGGGCGGAGCGGCCTGCGTGACCGTCAGCGAGCTCGTCGTGCATCCCGAGACCGATGGCTCCCAGATGCTGCACCTGTCGCTTTCCACGCCGGGCCAGCTGGGGGCGTTCGCCTACGTTGCGGACGCCATCAAGCGGCATGGCGCGGTGGCCTCCATCGAGCTGTCCCATTCGGGGCAGTACGCCGGAACGTACATGGTCGACAAGAAGTCGAAGGGGGAGCTCTGCCAGTACGGGCCCTCCGACGGCGTGCGGCCCGACGGCATCCCCGTCAAGGCCCTCACGCATGACCAGATCGACGACATAGTCGCCGCCTACGCAAACGCCGCCGCCCTTGCCAAGCGCGCAGGCTTCCAGATGTGCATGGTGCATGCAGGGCACGGCTGGCTGGTCAACCAGTTCCTGTCGCCATGGTTCAACAAGCGGGAGGACGAATACGGCGGAAGCCTGGAGAACCGCACGCGCTTCGCAAGGCGGGTCCTGGAGGCAGTGCGCGAGGCTACAGGCCCCGGATTCCCCATAGAGCTCCGCATCAGCGGCTCCGAGCTGTTCGACGGCGGATACGACGTGCAGGAAGGCGCGCGCATCGCGCATGCGCTGGAGGACTGCATCGACCTGCTCCACGTGTCGGCAGGGTCGTACCAGTTCGGCTTCTCCATCACGCACCCTTCGATGTTCCGCGGGCATGGATGCAACGTGCACCTCGCGGCCGAGATCAAGAAGCACGTCTCGGTGCCCGTGGCGTGCGTCGGGGGCTTGAACGACCCCGAGCAGATGGAGGCAATAATCGAGCGCGGCGACGCCGACGTATGCGTGATGGCCCGCGCCCTTCTAGCCGACCCCGAGCTCCCAAACAAGGTGATGGCGAATGCGGCCGACGAGGTCGTGCATTGCCTGAGATGCTTCGTCTGCATGGCCGAGCGGCCCATAACGCAGACTCGCCGCTGCGCCGTTAACCCGCGCATAGGGCGCGAGTTCGAAGGCCTTTCCGTGACCCCGGCTGCGGCAAGCAAGCGCGTGCTCGTCGTAGGCGGAGGCATAGCCGGAATGGTGGCGGCCTACACAGCCGCCTTGCGCGGACACGAGGTGCTGCTGTGCGAGGCGACCGACAGCCTGGGCGGCATCCTGAAGACCGAGGAGGCGCTGCCGTTCAAGCACGACATGTACCTGCTCGGACGAACCTACGAGACGCTGTGCCGCAACGCCGGGGTTCGCATCATGACCAACCGGCCGGTCGATGCGGCCTATGCCGGCTCGATCGCCCCGGATGCATGCATAGTCGCGGTAGGCTCCGAGCCAATGAAGCTTCCGATTCCAGTCGAAGACGGGTCGTACGTTCTGTCCCTCGATGACCTCTACCTGACCGACGCTGACCCACAGGGAAGCGTTTGCGTCATAGGCGGAGGCCTTTCCGGATGCGAATGCGCACTGAACCTGGCCAGGCAGGGGAAGAAGGTGCACCTCGTCGAGATGCGCAGCGAGCTCGCCCCAGACGCGAACATCAGGCACCGGCCCATACTGCTCGCCGAGCTGGAAGGCGAGGACATCCGCGTGATGACGGACGCGACTGCCCAGAAGGTGACGCCGGAAGGCGTGTACGTCGAGGGGGCATCCGGCCCCGAGCTGGTTCCGTGCGACGCCGTCGTGTGCGCCATAGGGCAGCGTTCGCGCACGTCGGACGTCGATGCACTCCGCGACTGCGCGCCGTTCGTGCGCGTGGTCGGCGACGCCGTGCGGCCTGCCAACATCACCCTTGCAGTGTACGAGGCGTTCCATGCCGCGTTGGACATATAACACTTGCCAGCTTATGGTACAATTTTCACCACGACTGTATACGCAATAGCAAAACGGGGAACAACTGTATGTCGTTTTGGGACAGATTCGCTGGCTTCGGCTCGTCCATGTCGCCGGACATGGCAATCGACCTGGGCACTGCGAACACCTTGGTGGCCATAACGGGGGAAGGCATCGTGATCAACGAGCCCTCCGTCGTGGCGATAGAGAAAAGCACCCACAGGGTTCTGGCCGTCGGTCACGAGGCCAAGAACATGATCAACCACACGCCCGACGCCTTCTCGGCCGAACATCCCCTGAAGGACGGCGTCATCGCCGACTACGACGTGACAGAGGCCATGCTGTCGGCGTTCATAAACAAGGCGTTCGAGCGCAAGTATCCCTGGCAGGCCAAGCCCCGCATCGTCATATGCATACCATGCGGCGCCACCTCGGTCGAGAAGCGCGCCGTGTTCGAGGCCTCCATCCAGGCCGGAGCCAGGCAGGCCTACCTCATCGAGGAGCCGATGGCGGCCGCCATGGGCGCCGACCTTCCTGTGACGGAGCCCACTGGGTCAATGGTGGTGGACATCGGAGGCGGCACCACGGAGGTCGCCGTCATATCCTTGGGCGGCATCGTTTCGTCGTCGTCGCTTCGCCTGGCAGGCAACAGGCTCGACGAGGCGATAGCCGTGCATCTGCGCGACCTTCTGGGAATCAAGATCGGCGAACGAACGGCCGAGGTCATCAAGATCAAGATCGGGTCGGTGCTTCCGTTCGAGGACGGCCGTGAACGCGACATGATCATATCGGGCCAGGACGTGTACACCGAGCAGCCCAAAGAGGTCACCATCCAGTCCGAGGACGTCCGCGCTGCGCTGCAGGCTCCCATCGAGGAGATGGTCCTCCACATCAAGGAGACGTTCAAGACCACCAACCCCGACCTGGCGTCCGACATCATCCAGAACGGCATCCTGCTGACGGGAGGAGGCGGACTGCTTTCGGGCCTCGACCGCTACCTCACCAACGAGCTCGAGATCCCCGTATGGGTCAGCGAGTCGGCCCTGACCAACGTCGTGTCGGGCTGCCTCAAGGTGCTGGAGACCCCCACGGCGCTCAGGCAGACGTTGATGCGCTCGAAGTAAGTGGCTCTCAACTTCCAGAACACGGGCCATACCCGGCTTGCGCGAATCCTGCTGGTCGTCTTCCTTGCTGCGTCCATCGTCCTCATGACCGTCTACGCAGCCGAGGGGCAGGCAGGGTTCCTGCATGGGCTGCAGACGCAGCTGCATGCCATAACGGCGCCTTTCCAGATGGTTGGAACCTCGGGCGGCGCGCTTGCGGAAGGCGCCAGCGAGGCCGTGGGCGACGCAACCGCAGACGCAGGAACGCTTTCCGAGCTGAAGAGGCAGAACGAGGAGCTGACCAACCTGCTCGCCCAGACCGAGGAGTACCGCCTCGAGATAGAACGGCTTCAGGGGCTTCTGAACCTCAAGGAGACATACAGCATCGACGGGGTGTCTGGCCGCGTCATAGGCCACTCAACCGACGCATGGAACCAGACGATCACCATCGACATCGGCTCGTCCAGCGGCGTCGAGGCAGGCCTCACGGTTGTCGGTCCCAGCGGCGTCGTGGGCCAGGTGGTGTCGTGTTCCGCCGGATCGTCCACCGTAAGGCTGCTCAGCGACCCCAACTCGGGCGTGGCCGCGATGATCCAGTCGGTTCGCGCGGAAGGGATCGTGCGCGGCTCGCTCAACGGGCTGCTGTACCTTGAGAACGTCGACGAGGACATAGTCGTCGAGGTGGGCGACGTGGTGCTAACCAGCGGCCTTGGGGGAAGCTTCACGCGCGGCCTGCTCATCGGGCAGGTGGTCAGCGTCACGGGCAAGGCGTCCGACGACACCAGGACCATAATCGTCGCGGCCAACGAGAAGGCGGCGTCCCTCGAGGAGGTCATGGTGGTCTTCAGCGCATTCTCGGACGCCGGCGAGTCGGGAGACGCGTCCGGTGCCGGCGGGTCGGGCGACCAGGCGTCCGGAGGCGGCGACCAGGGGCCGCAGGACGGCGACGAAGGCGATGGTGGTTCCCAGTGACGCCCATGGCGGAAAGGTGGCCGGTGGCCGTCGGCGCCGTGGTGGCCGTGCTGTTGCAGGTGGTCGTGGCCCCCAACGTGCACATCTTCGCCGCGGCCCCGAACTTCATACTGTGCTACGTGGTTGCCATAGCTGTGGGCAACGCCCGGAAAGCGGGCTATGTCATGCCCTTCGTCTGCGGGCTGTTGTACGACCTCTTCGGGTCGGGCCCCGTGGGAGCCATGGCCTTCGTGTGCGTCGCCGTGACGTTCCTTGCATCGCTCGCCTTCCAGGCTTTCGACAACGAAACGCTGTTCATCCCGCTTGCGATCGTCCTGGCGTCGTGCTTCCTCGCCGAACTTGCATACGGGCTTTTGATGATTGCGTGTGGCATGGATGTCAGTTTGCTGGACGCCTTGCTTCAGGTGTGCCTGCCTTGCGGCCTGTATGATACGGTCTTGTCGATGATTGCCTACCCGCTCGTGCTCAGGTTCGTGCTGAGGGGCAAGCAGCAGAACGAGATGACCATCATCGACACAGGGATCGAATAGGTTTCGAAATGCTCGAAGGAATCATTGCGGCCGTAGCAACCGTCCTCGTCGTGGCATGCATCTCGCTGCTCGTTTACATCCTGAAGGGCAGGAAGAGCCGCTCGGACATAGCGTCCAACGACGAGATCGAGAGCATCGAGACGTACGGCGTCGGCTCGACGTCCCCGGCAGGCGCTTCGGCGTCGCCTGGAGGAGCCCCGGGCGTTCACGTGAAGACCTCCGAGGACTCGCTCGCAAAGCCTTCGCAAAGGCTGTCAGGACGGTTCGGCGCCCTGGCTGCGTTCGTCGCGGCAGTGTTCGCGGCACTTGGGGCCAAGCTTTGGTCGATGCAGCTGCTAGGCAACGCGGGATATGCCGACGAGGCGCGCGAGAACCTGATGAAGACGGTGTCCACCCCCGCGCCGCGCGGATGCATCTACGACAGGCACGGGCGCGTGCTGGTGAAGAACAACCCCAGCCAGACCGTGCTGGCCGAGGCGTCCGTCGCGGACGACAACGACGTGATCAAGCGCCTTTCCGCCGTGCTCGGGATCCCCGAAGGCGTGGTCAGGCAGCGCGTGAAGGACGAGTCGCAAGGCGCGCAGAGCCAGCGCGTGGTGGCTTCGGGCGTGCGCCTGCGCGACGTGGCCTTCATATCCGAACACAGCGACGCATATCCCGGCATATCCATAGAACAGCGCACGCTGAGGGAATACCCCTACGGAGCGCTTGCGGCGCATGCGCTGGGCTACACGGGAGCGCCTACCGAGGAGGAGCTTGAGAAGACTCCGAAGGGCCGCGTGATAGAGTCGAACGACATAATAGGCAAGAGCGGCGTCGAGCTGTACTACGACGGAATACTGTCGGGCGAGAAGGGGTCGCGCCGCATGGTGGTCGATGCTGCGGGCAAGGTCGTGAACGTGGTGGGCGAGACCGACCCCCAGAAAGGCTCCGACGTCCACCTGTCGCTCGACCTTCACGCCCAGTACGTTGCCGACAAGGCCCTTGCCGAAACCATAGCCCCCGAAGGCGACATAGGGACGGGCGCGGGCGTCTCGGCGTCGGTCGTGGCGATGGATTTGCGGGACGGTGGCATAACCGTCATGGCCAACTACCCCACATACGACCTCACGCACCTGACCGACGGGATCCCTCAGGACATATGGGAGCTTTACAACTCCGAGGAGTCGCATTCCCCGTTCATCAACAGGGCGATAAACGGGCAGTACCCCCCGGCTTCGACCTTCAAGGCGTTCACGGCCATGGCGGGCCTCGCCTACGGTTTCGCGAACTACGGCAGCACCTGGAGATGCACCGGCGAATGGGACGGCTTCGGGTCGGGCGACATACAGAAATGCTGGGAGCTGAAGGGACACGGCTACCTCGACCTTCACGGCGGCATCGTCAACTCGTGCGACGTCGTGTTCTACGACATCGCGAAGTCGTTCTTCGACCACGGCCCCGAAGGGACGGGGGAGCTTTCCGAGACCGCGCTTCAGGAATACATACGCCAGTACGGCTTCGGCGACGCGACGGGAATCGACCTCGACGGCGAATCCACGGGGCGCGTTCCGACGCCCGAATGGAAGGCCGACCAGTGGCGCAACGTCCCGTCCGAGGCCCTGTGGCTCGGCGGCGACTACTCGAACATGATCATCGGGCAGGGCGACATGCTGGTCACCCCGGTGCAGCAGGCATGCGCGTACTGCGCGATAGCCACCGGGCGCATACTGAAGCCGCACCTCATCAAGGAGGTACGCAACGGTGCGGGCGACGTGGTCTTCTCGGCCGAGGCCGAGGTGGTCGCCGAACCCGACGTGGACAACGACCATCTTGAGTACGTGCGCCGGTCGCTCCACGACATGCTTGCTTCCAACAACATGCTCAGCAGCATGTATGCGAGGCTGGGCGTGGACGCTGCAGCGAAGTCCGGCACCGCCGAGCACACCGATCGCGAGGACGACGCCTGGTTCGCCGCCTATGCGCCGTACGACGACCCGCGCTACGTCTGCGTGTGCGTCGTCGAGCAGGGCGGAAGCGGAAGCACCGTGGCAGGCCCCATAGTCGGCAAGGTGCTCGCAGCGCTGCAGGAAAGCGACGAGAACCCCGAGGCCGAGGCTGGATACATCGGCGGCTCTTCCGGCGTGTCCAGGGTCAAGGAGTTCAATGGCGGCGGGGGGCGCCAGGACTGACATGCCCCTTCCTCAGATAGACAGCGTCGTCGCGAAGCCGAAGCACGCGATGCCCTACAACGCGAAGCGCAAGTCGAAGCTTGCCACGTACGTGTGCATGCCCCTTGCCGTCGTCGTGGTGCTGCTTGTCGCATACGGTCTTCTCATATGCTGGTCGGCGACCAGCAACGACCCTTCCTACAGCTTCATGAACCAGCTGGTAGGCGTGCTTGGCGGTCTCGTTGTGATGGCCGCGGTCACGGCGTTCGACTACCGCAAGTTCACCGGCATGTACATCGTCATGCTGGTCGTCAGCTGCGTGCTGATCCTTTCCCCGCACCTGCCCATCATCGGCGTCAACGCAATGGGCGCGCAGTCGTGGATAAAGATCGGCGTGCAGGTGCAGCCTGGCGAGTTCGCGAAGGTCACCATCGTGCTGTTCGCCGCCAGCCTAGTCGCCAGGTACGGCGGTAAGCTGAACGACCTGCGCGAGTACTGCAAGGCCGTTGGACTTCTGGTCATCCCCTTCCTTTGCATAATGACTCAGCCCGACCTGGGAACGGGACTCGTGTACCTGTTCATCGCCGCCACGACGCTCGTCATGGGCGGCGCGAAGACTAAGTACCTGCTGGTGTCGCTGGGAATCTTCGTGGCGGCCATCGTCTGCGTGTTCGCCCTCGACGAGCTTTTGAAGTACCAGACCGAGGACGGCTCAACCGAGTACAGGCTGCTCAAGCAGTACCAGCGCTCGCGACTTCTCGTGTTCCTGAACCAGGATACGCTGGAAGCCACCGACGAGGGATACAACCTGAAGCAGGCCATGATCGCCATCGGGTCGGGCGGCCTGTTCGGAAAGGGGCTGGGCGCATCCACGCAGTCCGCGCTCGGTTTCTTGCCCGAGGCCCCCACCGACTTCATATTCTGCGTGCTGGCCGAGGAGTTCGGCTTCGTGGGCGTGGTCGCGTTGCTCGGCCTCTACGTGGCGATGGTGGCCATATCGCTGCACATCGCCCGCAGCTGCGGCAACCTGTTCGGGATGCTGGTGATATGCGCCATCGTCGGCATGTGGATGTTCCAGATCCTGGAGAACGTCGGCATGTGTTGCGGATTGATGCCAATCACTGGAATTCCTTTACCTTTCGTCAGCTATGGTTCATCATTTATGCTCGTCAACTTCGCCATGCTCGGGCTTATAGGCTCGGTGTATTCGCATGAGAACCGCGTCGGGAAAGGGATGAAGTATGCAACTGCCCGTTAACGTCTCCGAGGTGCTGAAGATAGCGACCGACATGAAGGAGGTCGCGAACACCCCCATATCCGTGTCCATATACATCGACGACACGGCCCCTGGCGCGCTGGTGGGGCATGTCCGCTCGGCGTTCTCCAGCGCGGCCGAGCATACCAGGGTCACGATCGACTACCTTGACGACGACCCCATCAACATCAAAAGCAACGAGGACGCGGGCGTGCTGGTCGCCGGCGACTCTCCCCGCATCGGCGAGGAGGCCAAGCGCCTGCGCGATGCCGGCGTCCCCGCCATGGTCGTGTGCGCCGACCCGGCCGCAGTGGAGGATGTCGCCAGTCAGGCCGGATGCCCCATCCCTGCAGCCGACGTCGTGGCCCCGGTTAAGCTGGAGTCGCAGCTGGTGGCGAACATCGTGTCCAAGATACCCTTCGTCGGCGCGGCAGGGCCGTCGAAGCATGGGGCAGAACGCGTCGAGGACACCCCCGACGGGCCCGTGATTGAAGCGGTGGGCGACGATTCGACCGTCGGCGCCGTCGCGCTTGACGAGGAGTCGTTCAGGGTGCTGGACACGCGCATGGGCAAGTGGGTGATATCCGCCATAAAGGACAAGGACCGCGCCTTCGCCATGTCTTTCCCGTTCATCAGAAGGCC
>CBCTKQ010000038.1:0-12428 GCA_965147515.1 uncultured Eggerthellaceae bacterium
TGGAAAGCCGCCGGAACCTCTAGATTTCGGTCAACCAGTCGGCGTAGTCCTCGACGGTCATCCACTTGCCGTCGGGCAGGCTGACGAACGACTCGCCGGGGTTCGACACCACCTTCGACTTGGTGGACTGCTGCATCCCTTCCACCTCGTCCAGGTACGAAAGCTCCAAGTTGAGGTAGCTTCCGTCGTATTCGCCGCTTTCGGGCCGTTCCATGGTAGACACCTGCTCGGCCACGATGAACCGCTGCCCCTTCGCAAGGAGTATCGGCCTGTCCAGCTCGATGGTGTGGAAGCCGGCGTATTCGAACGTTGCGCTTTGGTGCGACACCGAGTCGGCGGCCTCGAATATGTCCTCGGCCGGCATGCCGTCGGTGTTCAGGCGGTTGGGCAGCGTGTAGAAGGTGACGTCCACCTTGTCGTTTTCCTGGAACGTCTGCGCGCTGACGGCCTCCACCAGCTCGAGGTCCTTGGCCTCGTACAGGTTGGCCACCCACACGTCGCCGTTGTACACGGCTGGCTTCGAATACTCCGCCGACCCCAGGTAGTCGTACTGGTACATGTTCTCGAAGTCCTCGTCGACGGGCGTCACCTCGAAGGCGACGGGGCTGCTTATGGAATGGTCGTAGTAGGAAAGCCAGAAGAACCCGCTGGCCTCCGACCCGGGGGCGCCTGGCGATGCGGGCGTGCCGGTGTCGGACGAGGCGGGCAGCCCCCAGTGCGTCGCGTCGCCGGCGTTGCCTTCGGAAGCGTAAAGCGCGTCGCTTCCCCAGTTGTTCTTGCAAAGCCACGCCCCGTTTCCAGGAGGGCGGCCGCTGGCGGTTCCGGCGAAGTTGTCCGCGCCGTAGTCGTCGTTCCATCCAACGATGGTCACGGCGTGGTTGCAGGCGACCTCGCTGGCGCCGTCGTACTGGCTCCAGGTGCCGTAGGTGAAATGCTCGCTGGGCTGGGCATCCAGGAAGTTGCCCGTGGCCACTTCCACGGGAAGCGCCGCGTCGGCCTCGAGCGCTATGGCGACGCCGCCTATCTCCACCAACGTGTCTTTTATGGCCTGCGTTGCGGCAGCGTCGTAGCCCATGTAGGTCGAAAGCCCCGTGGAATAGTCGATCTGAAGCTCGGACGGCGACGACAGCTTTCTGATGCCGCTGACAACCCATCCAAGCTCGGTGCTGGTGCGCACCGTCTCGTCCACCGACCAGTCCTTGGTGCGGGCGTCGTCCCAGGCGCCGTTGCGCGAGCCGGTGTCGTACCAGACGGGCGACCCGCTGTACCCGTTGTATCTGTAGGGAACTTCCGATTCGGCCACAAGGCCCTGTCGTGCCACCAGCTGCGATTCGATCATCTCGAAGTTGCCCTCGGCGAGCTGGGTCGCGTAGTTGCCGGGGTCTACCAGATAGAACCCTTCGCCGGCCTGCGATCCGCCGCTCTGCTCGGACTGAAGCTCGTGGACCAGCCACGCGATGGCGCGCTCCGACACGTCTATCGTCCCTTCAAGGCCCAGCAGCTTCGGCTGCGACATGTCCACCGCAGCCGCCTGCGAGGCCAGCTCTTCGGCAGCCAGGGCGCTCGCCGCGGCCGCATCGGCTTCCGATGCGCCAGCATTGCCGCCTGCCGTCGCGTCGGCATCAGTTGCCGCAGCGCTCGACGCTGCCGAGGACGTTTCGCCCAAGGGCATCGGCACGCCCGCGTTCGAGCCGGGAGACGACGCGGAGGATTCCGCATCCGAAGCCGAGGACATGGGTTCCCCGCCGTGCTTCATCTTCGAGAAGTCCTTGCTCCCCGAAGAGGACTTCGCCGCCCCGGAGGCGGACGAGGCGTCGGAACCCAGGCCGCCGTCTTCCCCCTCGGCCTCTTCCAAGGCCGCCCTTTCCGCAGCCTGAGCGTCGAGGGCTGCCTGTTCTTCCAGGTCGGCAGTCTCCTTCAGGATTGAGCTTTCCACCGCGGCGGCAACGGCGAAGGACCAGCAGTCGCCCCACGGGCTCTGCAGCTTCACCGGGGTCACGTAGCCGGCGTTCGTCAGGTAGTAGGACAGCGGAAGCGCCGAGTCGTCGGCAGCGAAGGCCAAGCCGCGCGCCCCAAAGGCGAACGCCCCAGCTGGAACAGCGAGGCATGCGGCGAGCATTGCGCCCAGAAGGACTTTGGCGCAACGACATACAGGGCGCATAGAGCGCGGGCGCCCATTAACGTTCGGGTGTTTCGGTCGGGACGTTATCGTTACTTGACTACAAGCACGGGCTTGTTGGCCTTCTGCAGCACCGAGAAGGCCACCGAGCCCAGCATGCCGCGAACAAGGCCCATTCCGCGATGCCCCATGACTATGCAGTCGAAGTCGAGGTCGGACGCGTAGGCCACTATGGTGTCATGCGGCGAGCCGTTGGCCACCGTCACCTCGATGTTGGCCGCGTCTCCGGCTATCCCCGAGATTTCCTCACGGATGCGGGCGGCCTCCTCGCTTTCGGCTTCCTCGCCGATCTCGGATATGGCGTTCATGTCGAGCGAGTCGCCAAGCACTCCCGACATGCGGGACGCGATCTTGAACGTCTCGGCGTTGTAGTCGTGCCATTCGACGACCTTGAGCACGGTTATCGTGGCGCCGTCGATGCCGTCGACCATCTCGATCGCGTTCTTCAGCGCGTTCTTGGAGGGCTCGGAATCGTCGAACGGGACAAGCAACTTCTTGTACATGAGGCAACCTCCAGCGGCTCGTATGATTGCGGCGCCCGGCATAAGGCCGGTGCCCGATTTTCACATTTTCCCACTATATCCTAAAATAGATTGCCAAGCTGAAACCGCAACCGAGTTGATGACTCTCAGTTTAGGACGCAGAATGGGACTGCTTTCCAAGTTCGAAAACAAGATGGAGGACGGGATCGAAGGCGCCGCCGGCGCGATTGGGCGATCGAGCCTGTCCCCCGTGCAGATCACCAAGAAGGCCGAGAAGCAGATGCGCCGCGAGAAGATCGTGGGCGCGGGCAAGCAATACGCGCCGACGCTTTACACGGTGCTGGTCAGCCCCGAGGACGATTCGAAGCTATTCAAGTACTATCCCACGCTGGCAGGCGAGACCGAGACGTACCTTCTGGCCAAGGCCCGTGAGATGGGCTACGTCATGGACGGCCAGCCCCTCGTGCGCTTCCTTTCCGACCCGCAGCTGAAGAAGGGCAAGTTCGAAGTGGTCGCCGAGATGGTGGCCGCTTCCATAGTCGACCAGCTGCGCGACGACGAGATGCGCCGCTACGGGCTGCCGACCAACGCCGGACGTCGGCGCGCGGCCGCCCCAGTGCAATGGGAGCGCAACCTTCAGCCAAGCATGCAGCCGCTTCCCAACCTTGCGGAAGAGCCCGACGGGTATGCAAACGGCGCCGAGTACGCGAATGCCGGCGGTGCGAACGCCGGGATGGGCGGCGTTCCCGGACAGGCTTACGACGGCGCCTCCGGGCAGCCTTACGAAGGCATGCAGCCCGGCATGGACGCCTATGCCGGCGCACAGGCCCAGCAGCCTATACACAGGCACCCCATGTCGGCGAACGACGTGGGCGTTCCCAGCGTCCTGGGTTCGCAGGTGTCGGAGGTTCCGCAGGATTCGCAGATGCCTCGCGGCGTAAGCGACGATTCCGCCCATCCCAGGCGCGCACGCCGCGGCGCGGTCAGGCCCGAGCAGCTCATGAACGACGTGCAGATGGCCCAGCAGGTCGGCGCTTCGGTCGCTGCCGACGCGGCGCTCGCCGCAGACGGCCAGCCGGGATCGCCCGTGGTCGTCGTGCCACCGCTTTCCACCGACCTTCCCGCCGGCCAAGGGGCTGACGCGGGACGCGGGTCGGGCGTCGACGCGCTGTTCGGCGACGGGGGGCAGGCCGACCCGGCGGCAATGGGCAACCGCAGAGCCACAGCCCAGCGCGTGTACCTTTACGACGAGGCCCGCGACCGCGCCTATGCGCTTACCGGCGACAGGCAGAACATCGGGCGCGAGTCGGCGAACGACATAGTGGTGCCCGACATCAACATATCTCGCGTGCACGCCGAGATACACATGCAGCCGAACGGCCAGTGGGTCATATCCGACCTCGGCTCCACCAACGGGCTGTACGTCAACGGGCAGAAGGTGCAAAGCGCGCAGCTCAGGGACGCCGACATGATCACGCTTGGCACGTCCACGCTGGAGTTTCAGCTTCTAGGCTAGCGGGACTTAGCGATACGGAGGGCTTCCTCATCGGATTCCGCAGCAGCATAGCCAAGGGCGCGAGCAGCGTTCTGACCTGGGGGCTTCACTCCCTTGCAGGCAGGCCCGCGGGGAACTTCCCCGGCAAGGTCGCCGTGTTCATCGACCCGCACATAATCGCCGAGCTTCGATGGAAGCTGCGCAAGGGGTCCATCGTGGTGGTGGGCACGAACGGGAAGACCACCGTGACCAACCTGCTCGCCGACGCCGTGGAGGCGTCGGGCCAAAGCGTGCTGTGCAACCGCACCGGCGCCAACCTCGACAGCGGCATAGCGTCGGCCATGCTGCAGGGGAAGCCCGCCGACTGGGGCGTTTTGGAATGCGACGAGCTGTGGCTGGCGAAGGTGCTTCCCGACCTGCGTTCCACCTACGTGCTGCTTTTGAACCTGTTCCGTGACCAGCTGGACCGATGCGGCGAGATAGATCGCATCCAAGACTCCATAATATCGGCGCTGCAGTCGTCGCCCGAAACCACTCTTGTATACAACGCAGACGACCCGTTGTGCGCCTTCATCGCCAGCCGCGTGAAGGCCGAACGCGACGCGCAGGTCGCGGCCGGCGAGGACGTGTGCCCGTTCCGCAGCGTGACGTTCGGCGTCGCGGAGTCCATGAACCTGCAGCAGAACGTGGTGGCGGACGCAACGATGTGCCAGGCGTGCTCGCACATGTTCGAGTACGGCTACCGGCAATACGGCCAGCTGGGAGACTACCGTTGTCCAAGCTGCGGGTTTTCGCGGCCAAGGCTCGGCTTCTCGGCCAGCGACATCAAGTTCTCCGAAGGCGTGTCGTTCGATGTTGCGGACGACGAAGGGCGTGAGGGGGGACGTTCGCGTCATGTCACGCTGCATTCCAAGCTTGCGGGTTCGTACATGGTGTACAACCTGCTGGCCGTGTACACGGCAGCCACCCTTGCCGGATGCAGCCCGGAAAGCGTGCAGGGCGCCATAAGCGCCTTCGACCCGAAGAACGGGCGGCTTCAGGAATACTGCATAGACGGCCGCCGCACGCTTCTGAACCTGGCGAAGAACCCGACGGGTTTCAACCAGAACCTGCGCATAGTCGCCGAAGGGGAAGGCCCGCGCGGCGTCGCGTTCTTCATCAACGACCAGATAGTGGACGGCCGCGACATCTCGTGGATCTGGGACATCGACTTCGAGGAGCTGGTGTCGCAGCCAGGCCTCGTCGTGTTCGCGGGCGGTTCGAGACGCAACGACCTTCAGGTGCGCCTGAAGTACGCCGGCGTGAAGGCGCAGCTGGTGGACGGCATCGAAGACGTTTACGAAGCGCTGGCGGAACTGAGCGAGAAGGGGCAGCTGCCCGCAGACGCTCCCGTTTCCGCCATAGCCAACTATTCCGCGCTGCCTCCCGTGAAGGCCAAGCTCGACCAGATGGCGGAAAGCGAACGCCCTCTGCCGCGCGAGGCGGCCTCCAGCCAAGCGGGCGCAGAAAGCTGCGCTCCTACGTCGTCTTGCAACTCGGATCATGTGACCCATGCGTCCGCCGACGGCTTAGCGACTCCTATCGTGGTCGCGCACGTGCTTCCCGACCTGTTGAACCTTTACGGCGACGGCGGGAACGTCCGCATCCTGGAGCAAAGGCTGCGCTGGCGCGGCATACCCGTCGAGGTGCGCAAGCTGCACTATGGCGACCCCATAGGATTCGAAGACGTCGACCTTGTGTTCCTAGGCGGCGGCCCAGACCGCGAACAGAAGCTGGCCAGCGAGGAACTGGAGGCCGTTCGCGACGAATTCGCCGACTACATCAAGCAGGGCGGCCCGTTGCTGGGGATATGCGGCGGCTACCAGGTTCTGGGGAAGACGTGGCTGCTGGGCGACGAAGAGGTGCCCGGCCTTGGCATAGTCGACGCCGAAACGAAGCGCCCGGGCACGTCGGCCGACCGGCTGGTGGACAACATCGCGCTGAAGTCCCCAATCGCGAACGCGCCGGTGGTCGGCTACGAGAACCACGCCAGCCGCACCTACCTGGGCGATGGCACGCAGCCGTTCGGAACCGTGGTCAGCCGCACCGGAAGCGGCAACAACGACACCGAGGGCGTGAAGGCCGACGGCATCTTGGACGGCAACATCCTTGGAACCTACCTGCATGGAACGCTTCTGGCGAAGAACCCGGAAGTAGCCGACTGGCTTCTGGAAAAGGCGCTGGCGCGGCACGCGAAGCGCACGGGCGAGAAGGCCGTCGCGCTGGTCCCGCTGGACGATTCGGAAGAGCTTGCAGCGAACGCCTTCATGGCCAAGAAGCTGATTTAAGTGCTTCACGTCACGGTCATAGCCGTCGGCAAGCTGAAGGAGAGGTTCTGGTCGCAGGCTTGCGACGAGTACCTGAAGCGCCTTGGGCCCTACGCTTCCGTAGAAGTGCGCGAGCTTCCCGACATCGATCCCGGCAAGGCAGGCGGCGAACGCAAGGCCGTGCAGCAGGAAAGCCAGGCCATCCTTTCGGCCATTCCCGAAGGCGCGCTGACATGCCTGCTCGACATCGATGGCAAACTGGCCACAAGCGAGGGCCTGTCCGAGCTGCTGGACGAATGCTCGCTGAGCGGAAGAAGCCGCGTCTGCTTCGTGATTGGCGGGTCGTGCGGCGTCGGCGAGGAAGTTCGCAAGGCGGCCGACCGCCGCATCTCGTTCGGGCGCATCACGCTGCCTCACAACCTGGCGCGTGTCGTGCTGCTTGAGCAGATATACCGCGCGTTCAAGATCTCGCGCAACGAACCCTATCATAAGTAATGCTTCGGCCTTAAACGGCCTAAATGATGGGCATGAAGGACGTATGCCCATCTACGGTGCCAACATGCCGGGTTGTCCGTAGGCGGGCATCCGGTCTTGATGCCCGCTTGCTAATGGCATGCTTGCACTGGTGCGCTAAATTGCCAGGTCGAGCCCGATAGGGCAGTGGTCGCTTCCGTACACTTCGTCGTATATGTACGCGCCTTCGATGCGGTCGGCCAGCGACTTGCTCACGAAGAAGTAGTCGAGGCGCCAGCCTGCGTTGGTCTTGCGCGCGTTGAACTTGTAGCTCCACCAGCTGTAACGGTCCGTGGCGTCCGGGTGCAGGTAGCGGAACGTGTCGACGAATCCGGCGTCCACCAGCTGTTCCACCTTGCCGCGCTCCTCGTCGGAGAACCCTGAGTCGCCGCGGTGCCGGTCGGGATGCTTCAGGTCGATGTCGTGTCGTGCCACGTTGAAGTCGCCGCAGATCACGACGGGCTTCGGCGCGGCATTCGAGCCGTCGGGCATCGTGCCTTCTTCCAGTCCCTTGCAGAAGTCGCGGAACGCGTCGTCCCACTGCATGCGGTGGTCTATGCGCGCGAGCCCCATCTGAGAGTTGGGAGTGTACACGTCTACCATCCAGAACTTCTCGAACTCAAGCGCGAGCAGCCGTCCTTCGGCGTCGAGGTAGTCGTCGCCCAAGCCGCGGAGCGCGCTCAAGGGCTCTTCCTTGCAGAAGATGGCCGTTCCGGAGTAACCCTTCTTTTCCGCCGAGTTGAAGAACTGGTTGTAGCCGGGAAGGTCAAGCTCCACCTGGTCAGGCTGGCACTTCGTTTCCTGCAGTGCGAACACGTCCGCTCCGAACTGGTCGAACACGGCGTAGAAGTCCTTCTTCAGCACGGCCCGCAGGCCGTTCACGTTCCAGGACACGAATTTCATCGGAACCTCTTTCCGTCCATAGACACAACCATAGATATATCATAGAACGCACGCCGAAACAGACAGGCCGCGGCAGCGGCCACCGAAAGGAAACCCGCCATGCAGATGAAGCCCGAGCAGCTGGAACTCATTCGCGAGCAGCTGCATACCATAAAGGACCGCTCTCCGTTCTACGCCAAGAAGTTCGAAGGCATCGACGTCGCCGACGTGGCGTCGCAGGCCGACTTCGAAAAGCTGCCCTTCTCGGAAAAGGACGACCTGCGCTCGGTGTACCCGCTGGGCCTCCAGGCCGTTCCCGACGCCGAAGTCGTGCGCATCCATTCGTCTTCGGGCACCACCGGCACGCCGGTCATCATCCCCTACACCTCGCAGGACGTCACCGACTGGGCCGTGCAGTTCGCGCGCTGCTTCGAGATAGCCGGCGTGGGCGTGCTCGACCGCGTGCAGATCACCCCAGGCTACGGCCTGTGGACGGCGGGCATCGGCTTCCAGGCCGGGTGCGAGCGACTGGGCGCCATGGCGATCCCCATGGGCCCCGGCAACACCGAGAAGCAGCTGCGCATGATGCAGGACCTGAAGTCTACCGTGCTTTGCGCCACCAGCAGCTACGCCCTTCTGCTCGCCGAAGAGATCAACGCGCGCGGGCTGCGCGACAAGCTTCACCTGCGCCGCGGCGTCATCGGCAGCGAGCGCTGGGGCGAGAAGATGCGCAACCGCATCCAGGACGAGCTGGGCATCGAGATATACGACATCTACGGCCTCACCGAGATCTACGGCCCAGGCATCGGAATCAGCTGCGACGAGCACTGCGGAATGCACATCTTCGAGGACTTCTGCTACATCGAGGTGGTCGACCCTAAGACGGGCGAGCCTCTTCCCGACGGCGAGGTGGGCGAGCTCGTCATCACCACGCTGCGCAAGCAGGGCGCGCCGCTGATCCGCTACCGCACGCACGACCTGACGCGCATCCTGCCCGGCGACTGCAAGTGCGTCTGCGGCGAAAGGCACCCGCGCATCGACACGCTGGTGGGGCGCACCGACGACCTGTTCAAGGTGAAGGGCTGCAACATCTTCCCCGCCCAGGTGGAGGAAGTCATCGCCATCACCGACGGCACCAGCAGCGAATACCAGGTGATGATCGACCACGTCGACGGCCACGACGAGATGACCATCCTGTTCGAGACGTCGCTTGAAGGCGAGCCGCGCGAGAAGGCCGAGCTCGAACTGGCCACCATCTTCAAGGCGAAGTGCGGCTGCACGCCCATCGCCAAGGGCGTCCCCATGGGCGAGCTTCCGCGCAGCGAGAAGAAGACGAAGCGCATCTTCGACAGCAGGTACTAGCGGAAGGCTTCGGCAACAGCGGGCCCTAGCGTCAGGCCCCTGCCTTCCTGTTACGCGCCGAGAACAAATAGGACGGCTCGCGCAGTCGGCCTTCGCGTGGGCCTACCATGTGAGCGTGGCTACGATTCGAGACATACATGCCGATGCGCACAAGCGCGAGGTGCGCTTCGCGTCCGCAGATGGGCGCAGCTCCATCCATGGGACCGTCTGGACGCCCGTGCTGGAAGACGGGCGGAAACCGAAGGGCCTGGTGCAGCTCGTGCACGGCATGAGCGAGCACAGCGGGCGATATGCGGACTTCGCCGCCTTCCTGATCGACGAGGGCTACGCCGTCTGCGCCAACGACCACATCGGCCATGGCGGAAGCGTCTCGGAAGACGGCTACGGCTATCTTCCGCCCGACCGGGGCGTCGACATCATGCTCGATGACGTCGACCACATGCGCCGCATCGCGCAGGAAGAGGTCGGACCCGACGTGCCGTATCTCGTGTTCGGGCATTCCATGGGAAGCCTCGTGGTGCGGGCCTATATAGCCCGGCATGGCGACGGCATCGCAGGCGCGGTGGCGTGCGGCACGGCCGACAAGCCGGCGATCGTGCCCCTGTTCGGACGTTTCCTTATCTACATGGCGGCCCTGTTCCGCGGGTGGCATGCGAAGGCCACGCTGTTCAACAACTTCGCGAACCGACGGTACACGAAGGACTTCCGCAACGAGAACTCGCCGCTCGCCTGGATCTCGCAGAACGTCGAGAACGTGCGCGCCTACATCGCGGACGAGGTCACTGGGTTCACCGTGAGCCTCGGCGCCATGTATACGCTGATGAAGCTGGGAAGCGAGGCCATGTCCGCGAAGACGGCCAGGAAGGTGCCTTCCGACCTGCCGGTGCTGTTCATCGCCGGGGCCGACGACCCGGTGGGAGGCAACGGGCGCGACGTCGAACGCGCCGAGCGCAGGCTGCATGCGGCCGGCGTCGCCGACGTGGGGCTGATCCTGTACGGAGGCATGCGCCACGAGGTGCTGAACGAGGTCGACCATGCGCTGGTGTACGCGGACGTGGACGCGTGGTTCGACCAGCAGCTGCTTCCATAGGCGTTCCCTGTCACATCGATAATCCAATGCAATGGAATCATGTCGGAATGTGGACGCATCATCGGCTAGCATTGTTGCAGCACGGAAAAGCAGGCAGCGACACCGACAAGGAGCCTACATGACCATCGCACTGACTCCCGGCACCTTCGACCCGATAACCTACGGGCACCTGGACATCATCAGCCGCGCATCTACCCTGATGGACGAGGTCATCGTGGCGGTCGCCGAATCCACGCCCAAACACACGCTGTTCAGCATCGAGGAGCGCACCGAGCTGGCCAAGCAGGCCACGGCGCACATGGACAACGTGCGCGTCATAAGCTTCGACGGTCTGCTGGTCGACTTCGCCAGGAAGATGGGCGTCAATGTCGTGGTGAAGGGCCTGCGCGCCATAACCGACTTCGAGTACGAGTTCCAAATGAACGCGATAAACCAGCAGTTCGACTACAGGCTGGAGACCACGTTCATCATGAGCCCGCCCGAATACATGTACCTCTCGTCGTCGATAGTGCGCGAACTTGCAGCACTTGGGGGCGACGTGTCGAAGTTCGTGACGCCCGAAGTGGCCGAGGCGCTGAAGGTCAAGTACGCTTCAAGATAGCGGGGTTTTTCCGGAGTGCCGTCCCCCGACGCGCCTGTCGCGCTGATGGCGCGCTAGTAGTACCTGTAGTATGCGGCGCAGGCGCCTTCGCTGGACACCATGCAAGGGCCTATGGGGTTTTCGGGCGAACACGCCTTGCGGAACAGCGGGCAGTCCGCCGGGGTGATGATGCCGCGCAGCACGTCGCCACAGCGGCAACCTGCATGTTCCACGGTGGGTTCGACCTCGGGTGCGAGGCGCCTCATGGCGTCGAAGTCGGCGAACTCGTCGCGGATCCTGTAGCCGCTTCCCGGAATCTCGCCTATGCCTCGCCAGTTGGCGGGCACGGTTTCGAAAACCTCGTCGATGGCCGCAAGCGCCGTGGGGTTGCCTTCCTGCATGACGCCTCGGCTGTAGGCTATCTCGATGTCTGCGCGACGTTCGGCTATCTGCCGCATGATCATGGCGATGCCCTGCAGCATGTCGTTGGGCTCGAACCCGGTGATGACGCCGGGGATTCCATAGCGTTCCGCCAGGAAGCGGTAGGGCTCGGCGCCGATTATGGTTGACACGTGCCCCGGCAGGATGAGGGCGTCAACCTTCAGCTCGGGGTCGTTGACTATGGCCTCAAGCGCTCCCGGCATGTTCTTGTGTGCGGCGTAGACGCTGAAGCTCTGCAGCCCCGCCGCGGCTGCGCGCTTGATGGCCATCGCCACCAGAGGCGTGGTGGTCTCGAACCCGACGCCCACGAACACCACCTGCGATTCGGGGTTTTCCTGGGCGATGCGCAGCGCGTCCAGAGGCGAGTACACGATGCGCACATCGGCGCCGTTCGCCTGCTCGGCAAGAAGGCTTGAAGTGGAGCCTGGCACGCGTGTCATGTCGCCGAACGTGGTGATGATGACGCCGGGGATGCGCGCCAGCGCGATCACCTTGTCTATGTCGTGGTTGGACGTGACACAGACGGGGCAGCCCGGTCCCGATGCCAGCCTCACGTTCTCGGGCATGAGCGACCGTATCCCGTTGCGTGCGATGGACACGGTATGGGTCCCGCACACTTCCATGAGGGTGACCTGGCGATCGGTCGGTGCGAACGTGCGGATGGACTCCACGAGCCCTTTCGCAAGCTGCGGGTCTTTGAATGCGGAGAGGTCCATGCGCTACAGCTCTTCGGCCAGCGAAGCCAGCGTGGCCTGCATGCTGGGCTGCTGCGGGCTTGGTGCCTCAGGTGCGCCCATCTCCCCGTCGGCCAGTTCGGGGAATTGCTTGATGAGGTCGATGGTTTCCTGGGCGAACTGCTCGTCGACCACCTCGATGGCGAACCCGGCATGCACGAGCACATAGCTTCCCACCTCGGCCTGGGGCGTCAGGTCGGTCGAAATCTCGCGGGTGGCTCCCAGTATGTCGACGGTTGCAAGTCCGTCTTCGCCGAACTCGACGATCTTTGCAGGTATTGCAAGGCACATGATGTTTACGCGTCCTGGTCCTCTTCGATTGCAAGGTTTCGTGCCCATGCTATCACGGCTTCACCGAAAGACA
>CBCTKQ010000039.1:0-12425 GCA_965147515.1 uncultured Eggerthellaceae bacterium
CCCGTCCAGGTCGATGCGCTCCTTCGCGGCCGCGCCGTCCACGTCGAGGTCGAGGTGGCCGCGCATGCAGAACGCCACGGGGCCCTGCGTGGTCTGGTAGTTCTTCGACATGTCGGGGTACATGTACGTTTTACGGTAGAACATCGAGTGCTTCTCGATGTCGCAGTTCGTGGCCAGGCCCGCCAGCACGATGGACTCGATGGCCGCGCGGTTCGGTACGGGCAGCGCGCCCGGCATCCCCAGGCACACGGGGCAGGTGTGCGTGTTCGGCTCGGCGCCGAACTCCAGCTTGCACCCGCAGAACATCTTCGTTTCGAGCGTGGTCAGCTCGGCGTGCACCTCGAGCCCTATGACTGGCTCCCAGTCGCGCAGCACCTCTTCCAGCTTCTTCATTCCGCATCACCGCCTTCCGAGGCGAAGTCGGGCGCGACGCATGCCGGCCCGTACTCCCTTTCGAGCGCGGCGGCCACGCGCAGCATGTCCTGGTCGCGGAACGCCGCCGAAATCAGCTGCACTCCCACGGGGAGCCCCGTGTCGGCGCCCAGGCCCACAGGCATGGACATGCCGCCGTTGCCCGCGATGTTGATGGATATGGTGAACATGTCGGACAGGTACATCTCGGTGGGGTCGGTCACCTCGCCGAACTCGAACGCCGTGCGCGGCGCCACCGGAGCCAGGATGCAGTCCACCTTCTGGAACGCCTGGGCGTAGTCCTGCGTGATCAGCGTGCGGATCTGCTGAGCCGGGTAGTAGTACTTGTCGTACACGCCCGCGGAAAGCAGGTAGGACCCCAGCATGATGCGCCTGCGCGCCTCGTCGCCGAAGCCCTTCGATCGGCTGGCCTCGTACTGCGAGCCCAAATCGGCATGGCCGGGGTCGCAGTAGCCGTAGCGCACCGAGTCGAAGCGTGCCAGGTTGCTGAACGCCTCGCACGGGCCCAGCACGTAATAGGCGCTCATTGCCGCCTGGGCGTTGGGAAGCTGCACCTCCACGATTTCCGCGCCCTGCGCCTGCAGCTTGGCGGCGGCTTCTTCCACCTTCGCCTTGACCTCGGGGGTAAGGCCCTTGGCGTCCATGAATGCAGGCACGACGCCGACGCGCATGCCGCGCACGCCCTCGGCCAGGTTGGCGGCGAAGTCGGTTTCCACAGGCTGGCTGGTGCAGTCGAGCGGATCGTGGCCGGATATGGCGTTCAGCAGCTGCGCGGCGTCCTCCACCGTGCGCGCGAACGGCCCGACCTGGTCGAGCGAGCTTCCGAACGCCACGATGCCGTAGCGCGACACCACGCCGTACGTGGGCTTCACGCCCACGACGCCGCAGAACGACGCCGGCTGGCGGATGGATCCGCCCGTGTCGGACCCAAGGGACAGCGGCACCAGCCCGGCCGCAACCGCTGCTGCGCTTCCACCGGACGACCCGCCGGGCACGTGCGTCAGGCCCCAGGGGTTGCACGTGGGGCCGAATGCGCTGGTCTCGGTTGACGACCCGAACGCGAACTCGTCCATGTTCAGCTTGCCCATGGGTATCATTCCCGTGTCCAGCGTGCGCTGCACGGGCGTCGCCGTGTAGGGCGAAACGTAGTTCTGCAGCATGTTCGACGAGCAGGTGGTGTGAGTGCCCGTCATGTTCATGTTGTCCTTGTAGGCCACGGGAACGCCGGCAAGCGGGCCCATGTCGACGAAGGTTCCGGCGGCGATGGCGGCGTCGATGTGAGCCGCCTGAGCCTTCGCGGCGTCCTCCGTCACCTCGAGGAAGGCGTGCACCTTCTCGTCCCTGCGGCGGATGCGGTCGAGGACCGACTCTGCGACCTCGGCGGCCGAGAACTCCTTGGCCGCCAGCCCGGCATGTATCTCGGCGGCGCCCATGGCGCCGAAGGGTTTTCCAACTGCAGCCATCAGCGATCGCCCCCGTCCCCAAGAATCGATGGGATCAGGAAGCTGCCGTCCTGCTGCTTGGGCGCGTTCTCGAGCGCCACGCGCTGCGTGAACGAGACGCCTTCCACGTCTTCGCGCATGATGTTGGAAAGGTCGCCGATCGGATGGAACGTGGGCTCCACCCCTTCGAGGTCGTAGGCGAGGATGGGCGCGAGGCTGTCGATGATGCTGTTGAGGTCGCGCGTCATGCTTCCGACCTCGTCCTCGGTAAGGCCGATGCGCGTGTATTCCGCGATGTCGCGCACGTCCTTGTCGGTGAGATGCTGTGTCATGTGAACCGCTTTCAGCCGCTTGTGCTTGGAAATTCCATAATAGCATTGCGGCCCGGCCTAGCGATGCACCGGTCGATGCAGGGCCGACTTCACGTCCAGTTGCGTGCGCAGCCAGCTGCGTCCTTATGTACGCATCAACGGAGTCGCGCTGCGAAATCCGGGACGTGAGTTTCATGATATAATGTATTACGTGTATTACGTTAGGGGCGATGCTCTATGGAATCCATATTGACCGTGCGTTTGGACAGCGATGTCAAGGATCGCGGCTCCGCCATCATGAAGGAGAACGGCCTCACTCCCTCGCAAGCCGTTCGCAAGCTGTTCGACTACGCCATCAAGAACGATGCCCTGCCGTTCAGGGACGACGGCCTTCCCGACAAGGCTTCCATAAGGAAGAAGATCGCGTCCTTCGACGCATTGCGCATCAGCACGCCCGCGTCGAGAAAGAACGCCGAAGCCTTCGACAAGCCGCTGTCCCAACTTTCCGACGACGACATCAAAGCAGCTCGCATGAGGGAACGCTATGGAATTGATGATCGATAACAACATCGTGCTGGACCATATTCTCGACAGAGAACCCCATGCGGAGAAGTCGAGGCTCGTCTGCCTGCTGGGAATCACCGGAGAGGCGCAAACCTTCATAAGCGTGAACATGCTCACCGACATCTTCTACGTGCTGCGCAAGGCGCATGGCTCCCAGCGAGCGCAAGAAATACTGGGCGACGAGCTGTCGTTCCTTCGGTGGGTCGGCGTCTCTTCAGAAGATGCGAAACTGGCCCTTGCGAAGAAGTGGCCTGATTTCGAAGACGCGTTGGTGGCGGAATGCGCCGGCAAGATAAACGCCGATTACATCGTCACGCGCGACGGGAAGGATTTCGCCCGCTCGCCCATCAAGGCCGTAAGCCCCGAAGAACTCTTCGAGATCCTCGAAGCCGAAGGGCTGCATTACGAAGAAGCGCTGCTGGATTTGTAAAGCAATGTGCCACAGGGCCTAGACGTTGAATGCAATTCGACAGATAAGGCGCTGTGGTGCCTGCAATTGTAGCGAAAGCGCGACCGAGTTGGCTTCGTCCAACGAGGAAGGAGCGCTTGGAGCGGCAAGGGCAGGCATCACAGGGCTTAGACGTTGAATTTGAAGTGCATGACGTCCCCATCCTGCACCACGTAGTCCTTGCCTTCCTGGCGCAGCTTCCCGCTCTCGCGGCAGCCCTTCTCGCCGCCGTTGGAAACGTAGTCCTCGTAGCTGGCCGTCTCGGCCTTGATGAACCCGCGCTCGAAGTCGGAATGGATGACGCCCGCAGCCTGCGGGGCCTTCGCGCCGATGGGCACCGTCCATGCGCGGCTTTCCGTCTCGCCGCTGGTGAAGAACGACTGCAGGCCCAGCAGTCGGTAGGCCTCGCGAACAAGGCGCCCAAGCCCGCTTTCGTCCAGACCCATCTCGGCGAGGTATTCCGCGCGCTCGTCGGCGTCAAGCTCGGCCAGGTCGGCCTCCACCTGGGCGGAAATCGGCACGGGCACCAAGCCGTCGATCGGGTCTAGCTCGGCGGTCACCTGGTCCTCGTCCACGTTGGCGATGTAGAGCATCGGCTTCATGGTGAGCAGGTGCAGCTCGTAAAGGTTTGCGGCCTCGTCCTCGTCCAGGTCGAGCGTGCGGGCGCGGTGCCCCTCGTTCAGCCCGTCGAGCGCCTTGCGTGCCACGTCCAGCTTCGCCTGCGCGGACTTGTCGCGCTTGGCCTCCTTCTCGAGGCGCGGGATGGCCTTCTCCACCGTGGCTATGTCGGCCAGGATCAGCTCGGTCTTGATGGTCTCCACGTCGGAAGCCGGGTCCACACGCCCGGCCACGTGCACCACGTCGGGGTCGCTGAAGTAGCGCACCACCTCGCATATGGCGTCGGTTTCGCGGATGTTCGCCAGGAACTGGTTGCCCAGGCCCTCGCCTTTCGACGCGCCTTCCACGAGCCCTGCGATGTCCAAGAACTCCACGGTGGCCGGCACGATCTTCGCCGGGTTGTCGATCTTGGCAAGCTCGTCAAGGCGCGCATCAGGCACGGGCACGACGCCCACGTTCGGCTCGATGGTGGCGAACGGGTAGTTGGCGGCCAGGCCGCCCTTGTTGGTGAGCGCCGTGAACAGGGTGGACTTGCCGACGTTCGGCAGCCCGACTATTCCTATCGATAGGGCCATCGCCCCTCCTTACATGCTGAAGAAGCCGAACTGGGCAGCCACGTATGCGACCAGGATGATGACGATCAGCACGGGGGCGATGTACTTTATGATGGCCACCCATGCCTTCTCGGCCACGAACTTGCTGGAGCGCTTTATCTCGGTCTCGAGGTCGCGGGGCTTGATGACCCAGCCCACGAAGATGCAGGTCATCAGCGCCGCGATGGGCATCATCACCGAGTTCGAGAGGAAGTCGAACAGGTCGAGTATCGACGTGCCCGCCCCCAACGGCTCGAAGAACGACAGCCCGTTGTAGCCCAGGTTCACGACGGTTCCCATGACGAACAGGAACACCGTGACGGCGATGATGGCCTTGCGGCGCGTCCAGTGGGCGCCGTCCATGATGATGGAGACCATGGTCTCGGCCAGCGAGATGGCGCTGGTGAGCGCGGCGAACAGCACCAGCACGAAGAACAGCAGCCCTATGATGGCGCCCATGCCGCCCATCTGCTCGAACACGCTGGGCAGGATGATGAACATGAGCGACGGGCCCGAGTTCTCGGCGACGGCCGAGGCCGACCCAAGCGCTACGAACGCGCCCGGCACGATGGTAAGCCCGGCCAACAGGCTGACGCCCATGTCGAACCCGGCGATGCGCCCGGCCGACGCGGTCAGCGACGTCTGCTTGTCCACGTAGCTTCCATAGGTGATCATGATGCCCATGGCCAGCGACATGCTGAAGAACATCTGCCCCAAAGCCGCGATGAATGTCTCGGGCGAAAGCTTCGAGAAGTCGGGCACCAGGTAGTAGGCCGCGCCTTCCAACGCGCCCGGCATGGTCAGCGTGAAGATGGCGATGCCGATAGCCAACAGGATGAGCAGCGGCATCATGACCAGGTTCGACTTCTCGATGCCCTTCTTCACGCCCAGCCCCACGACCAGCATCACGGCGGCCATGAAGATGTACATCCATATGAAGCTTTCCACCGGCGAGGTGATGAAGCTTGTGAAGAACTCGGCCGGAGCCCCCGACAGCTGCGCCGACATGCCGGCGATGTAGCTGGCCGCGTACTTGGTGACCCAGCCGCCGATCACGCAGTAGTAGCAGGTGATGATGAACGGGATGGCCGATGCGAACACGCCGATGAACGCGTACTTCTTGCCGAAGGCCTTGAACGCGCCTATGGCAGACTGCCCTGTGAAGCGGCCTAGCGCGATCTCGAGCAGCAGCAGCGAGATTCCGAAGGTGAACACCAGGACGAAGTAGACGATGAGGAACGTTCCCCCGCCGTACTTGGCCGCCAGGTAAGGGAAGCGCCAGAGGTTTCCGAGGCCCACAGCCGATGCCGCGGCCGCCAGTATGAAGGCCCACTTGCCGGACCAGGATGCGCGGGCGGGTTTCGTGTCAGACATGTCGTTCCTATCGCTCTTGTGGAAATTCGATGGAACCGATTATAGCCGGTTATGCAAGCCCTTCCGGGTATTCGACCTCCCAAAGGACGAGTCCTTGGGCGGGCGCGTTCTCTCCTGCAGCCTTGCGGTCGCACGCCGCCAGCACCTCGGCGACCCAAGCAGGCTTGCGGTTGCCCACGCCCACGGCAACGAGCGTGCCGACGATGGCGCGCACCATGGAGTGGAGGAAGGCGTTCCCCACCACTTCTACCACCAGCATGTCCTCGCCGTTGGGCGATTCGGGGAAGATGTTCACCTCGTCCACGCAGCGGAACGTGCGCTTGCCTTCGGCCGACGCGGCCATGCAGAAGCTTTTGAAGTCGTGCTCGCCTATCAGGTATGCAGCGCCATCGCGCATGGCGTCGACGTCCAACGGCTTGCTTACGTGCCACGAGAAGTCGCGCATGAACAGCGGCGGCGTCGGTCCGTTCGATATGAAATAGCGGTAGCGGCGCGCTGTGGCGTCAAAGCGCGCGGAAAAGCCGTCCGGGCGGCGGCGCAGGTCGGTCACCGAGACGTCGTCGTGCGTGAGCGCGTTCAGCGACCGCAGAAGCGCCCGCTCGGTGCGCCCGCGCAGCTCGCCCTCGTCCACCTGGAAGCTGACCACCTGCCCGCGCGCATGCACGCCCGAGTCGGTGCGTCCCGCGCACACGGTGGGAACCTCGCGGCGGAACAGCAGCTGCAGGGCGCACTCCAGCTCGCCCTGCACGGTGGGCTGCCCAGGCTGCTTCGCGAACCCGCAGAACGCCGCCCCGTTGTACGCCACTGTCATGGAATAAGTAGACATGAAGGCTATGGTACACGACGTATGGAAAACAGGGTGATTTTGAAATAAATACTTCTCTACATGCTGGTCAGGCAAAAGCGAGCGAGCGGCGCATCCAGTGGTTCCAATTCGCGCGAAAGAAACCCGTGGCGTACTTGGGTACGCGAGGGTTTCTTGGAGGGCGAAGGGGAACCGCTGGGGCGTCCGCGCAGCGTCACGCTTGATTCCGTTTCACGGAATCAAGCTATTGCCCGCTGGAACAACTCGTTCAGCTCGTTGCGCATGATGGGCGACCCCGCGTCCACCGACACCGGCAGCTCGACCCGGAACTTGCGCCCGTCCGACTGCTTCACGAGCAGCACCACGCCGTCGCGGCCGGGGAACTGCTTCAGTATGCGGTTAAGCCCCTGGGAATGGGTCTGGTCGAACTCCTGCGAGTTCAGGCGTATCTCCAAATGCGAGGGCGGCTTCCCTATGCTTCCGTCCGACTCGTCCAGCACCAGCTCGCTGATCTCGTAGGCGATGATCTGCGTGCGGCCGTCGCTGGCCTCGAACTTGCCGCGCACCTTCACGATGGCGTCCTCGTGCAGCACGTCGCGGAACTTGTCGTAGTCGAAGCAGATGCATTCGACCATGCCCGTGACGTCTTCGAGCTGGAACTGCGCCATTATGGTGCCGCGGCGCGTAGGGCGAGTGCTGAAGCCCGACACCATGCCCACGAACGTGGCGTTCTTGATGTCCTTCGTGAACTCCGATACCTCGCCCAGCTTGTAGCGGGTGAGCTTGGCGATCATGCCCTCGTAAGGCTCAAGCGGGTGCTCGGAGACGTAGATGCCCATGGTCTCCTTCTCGAAGCGCAGCTTCTCCATCTTCTCCCACTCGATGCCGTCGGGCTCGGGGATGTCCATCTCGAAGCCCGAGTCCTCCACGTCGCCGAACATGTCGAACATGGAAACCTGTCCCGAGTCGGCGTCCTTCTGGCGCTTCGCCGCGTCCTCGAGCATGGATGTGCCGTCGACGAAGTGCATCATCTGGCGGCGGGTGTAGCCGGTGCTGTCCAGCGCGCCGCCTTTGATCAGCGACTCCAGCGTGTTGCGCTTCACCACCTTGCTGCCAAGGCGCGACACGAAGTCGTGCAGCGACGAGAACTTGCCCCCGCGCTCGCGCTCGGCGATTATCTCCTCGGCCACGCCGCGGCCCACGCCACGCACGCCCATCAGCCCGAAGCGGATGCCTTCCTCGACCGGGGTGAATTCCACGTTCGATGCGTTCACGTCAGGAGGCAGCACGGGGGTGCCGTTGTGGTTGCAGCTCTGGATGTAGTGGATGAGCTTCTTCGTGTTGCCCATGTAGCTGGACAGCACGGCGGCCATGTAGTCGTTCGGGTAGTGCGCCTACAGGTAGGCCGTGCGCATGACCAATATGGCGTATGCGGCCGAGTGCGACTTGTTGAAAGCGTACTTCGCGAACTTCTCGGCGTCGTTCCAGATCTGCTGGGCCACCTCGAGCGAGTAGCCGTTTTCCACCGCGCCCGCGTCCCAGTCGGCCTGCAGCTGGCGCATGATGTCGAGCTTCTTCTTGCCCATGGCCTTGCGCAGCTTGTCGGACTTGCCGGCGGAGAAGCCGGACATGGCCATGGAGATCTGCATGATCTGCTCTTGGTAGACCATGGTGCCGTGGGTCTCTTCCAGAATGGGGCGCAGGCGGTCGTCGTAGTAGTGCACGGCCGCCGGGTTCTTCGCCGCCTTGATGTAGTCCTCCACCATGCCGGACTCCAGCGGGCCCGGGCGGTTCAGGGCGATGGAGGCCACGACGTCGGAGAACTGCTTGGGGGGAAGGCGCTTGAACAGGCTGACGTACAGGGCGCCCTCCACCTGGAACAGGCCGTCCATGTTGCCGGACTGCATGAGCTTGAAGGCCAGCTCGTCGTCGGTGGGAATCTCTTCAGGAACGATCTTCGCGCCCGTGCGAGCCTCGATGTTGCGGCATGCGATGGACAGCACGTCCAGCGTGCGCAGGCCCAGGAAGTCCATCTTCAAAAGGCCCAGCTCGGGTGTGAAGTGGCCGTCGTACTGGGTGATGATGCCGCCGCCCTTGGTGTCGCGCTTCATGGGCACGTGGTCGGACATGGGGTCGCGGCAGATGATGGTCGCGCAGGCGTGCACGCCTTCGCCGCGCACCTGGCCCTCGATGGACCGCGCGGCGTCGATGACCGAGTGGACGTCGTCTTCCTTTTCGTAGGCCTCGGCCAGCTCGGGGTTCGTCTCCAGCGCCTTGTCGATGGTGATGCCCAGCTCGTCGCCGATCATCTTGCAGATGCGGTCGCCCGTGGCGTAGGGGTAGTCAAGCACGCGGGCGGCGTCGCGCACGGCGTTCTTCGCCTGCAGCGTGCCGAAGGTGATCACCTGGGAGACGTGGTCTTCGCCGTAGACGTCCTTGATGTGGTTGATGACCTCTTCGCGGCGGCCCTGTTCGAAGTCGACGTCGATATCGGGCATCTCCACGCGCTCGGGCGAAAGGAAGCGCTCGAACATGAGGCCGTTGGGCATCGGGTCCAAATCGGTGATGCCCATGGCATAGGCCACGATGGCGCCAGCGGCCGAACCGCGGCCGGGCCCCACGCCGATGCCCTGGCTTCGGGCCCATTCTATGTATTCCTGCACGATGAGGAAGTATGCAGGGAAGCCCTGCTGGATGATGACCGACATCTCGTAGTCGGCCTGCTTCTGCTCGCGTTCGGGCACCGGAGTGCCGTAGCGCTTCTCAAGGCCTTCCTGCACGCGCTTGCGGAACCAGCTTTCCTCGCTTTCGCCCTCGGGCAGCGGGAAGCGCGGAAGGATGGGGTCGCGCGACAGCACCACGTCGCACTTCTCGGCCACCTCCACCGTGTTGTCGCAGGCCTCGGGGAACTCGCGCATGGCCTCGCGCATCTCTTCTTCCGTCTTCATGTAGAACTGGTCGTTGGGGAACCGCATGCGGTTCTCCTCGTTGACCGTGGCCTGCATGCCCACGCACAGCATGAGGTCCTGCGCGGGCGCGTCTTCGCGCAGCAGGTAGTGGAAGTCGTTGGTGGCGATGGTCTTGAGCCCTGCGGCCTCGGCGACCTGCACCAGCATGCGGTTCAGTTCGGGCTGCGACTTGCCGGCGTCGGTGACCACTTCCTTGCCCTGGTTCTGCAGCTCGATGTAGAAGTCGCCCGGATCGAAGCAGGCAGCGAACGTCTTTGCCCACTTGACGGCGTCGTCGAACTGGCCGTTGTCAAGCAGCTTGGGGATGATGCCCGCTATGCAGGCCGAGCTGGCGATGATCCCGTGCCCGTACTTCTTCAGCTGCGAGAGCGTGACGAGCGGCTTGTAGCGGAAGTTGTCGACGTGCGACTCGGACACGATCTTCAGCAGGTTGTGGTAGCCCTCGGTGGTCTTGGCCAAAAGCAGCAGATGGAAGCGCTTGGGGCGCCCCTGCATGTCGATCGGTTCCTCGGGCGTGAAGTAGACCTCGCATCCGTAGATGGGCTTCACGCGCTTGCCTGTCTCGGCCTCGACGGCGGCGCATTCGTCGCAGAGTTCCACGCAGCCGCTCATCACGCCGTGGTCGGTGATCGCCACCGCAGGCATGTCGAGCTCGGCCGCGCGGCGCACCATGTCCTTGATGTGCGTGATGCCGTCGAGCAGCGAGTATTCCGTGTGGTTGTGCAGGTGAACGAATGCCATGTGTCATGCCCCGTATCGTTTTTGCAGGCACAATGCGTCGTGCCTCGTACGTAAGTGGGGCGCAAGGTGTTGTGTTTTTGCTGCGTTTCGAGCGCCTGTGTTTTCCGCTTGCCATCATAGCAAATGAAAGGGCGCCCCGCGAGTGCGGAGCGCCCTTCAAACAGGCTCAATATCTTGAGGAGGACTTGGGAGCTAGGCGCTCTTCTTGTCCAGGTAGGCGAGCTGGAACTCGTCCCATTCCAGGTTGCGCTTGAAGATGGCGATCCTGGCCTTGTCCTGTGCGTCGTTCTTCGCCTGAAGGTCGCTGATGATGACGCGCAGGTTGTTTGCGTGGCTTTCCACGGCGGTCCTGTTGATCTTGTCCGGCTCGACGCCGAAGGCGCCCAGCACGGTGAGCATGTCGCCGAACATCTGCGCGGCGCCCTTGTACAGCAGGAACTCCTTCTTCTGCGTGCCCGACTCGTCCAGGTTGACGGTGCAAAGGCCGCCCGTCCCCATTATGCCGACCAGCCTCTCGTGCCCTGGACGCACGCCGAAGAAGCCGTCCTCTCCGGGGACGTTCGCGTAATGCACGTCACCGTCGAAGAGCTTCCCGGTCGGGGTGCAGACGACGCAATGGAAGGTAGCCATTTATGCCTCTTCCTTCTGCATGGCCTCGTATGCGGCGTAGACGTCCTCGATCGGCCCCTTGTTCTGGAAGCACTGCTCGGGGATGTGGTCGCACTTGCCGTCGAGGATCTCGGCGAAGGAGCGCACGGTGTCCTCGATGGACACGTACACGCCGGGGGTGCCGGTGAAGACCTCGGCCACGTGGAACGGCTGGCCCAGGAACTTCTGGATCTTGCGGGCGCGGTTGACGGTGAGCTTCTGGTCCTCGGACAGCTCGTCCATGCCCAGGATGGCGATGATGTCCTGCAGGTCCTTGTACTGCTGCAGGATCTGCTGCACGCCGACCGCCACGCGGTAGTGCTCTTCGCCGACGATTTCCGGGTCGAGGGCGCGCGAGGTGGACTCGAGCGGGTCGACCGCCGGGTAGATGCCCAGCTCGGCGATGGAGCGCGAAAGGACCGTCTTGGCGTCGAGGTGCGTGAACGTCGTGGCCGGGGCCGGGTCGGTCAGGTCGTCGGCGGGAACGTAGACGGCCTGCACCGAGGTGATGGACCCGGTGGTGGTGGAGCAGATGCGCTCCTGCAGGTCGCCCATCTCGGTCGCCAGGGTGGGCTGGTAGCCCACTGCGGAAGGCATGCGGCCCAGAAGGGCGGAAACCTCGGAACCGGCCTGCGTGAAGCGGAAGATGTTGTCGATGAACAACAGCACGTCCTGGCCCTGGTCGCGGAAGTACTCGGCCTCGGTCAGGCCAGCCAGGCCGACGCGAAGACGGGCTCCGGGCGGCTCGTTCATCTGGCCGTAGACCAGGCAGGTCTTCTCGATGACGCCGGACTCGGTCATCTCGAGGTAAAGGTCGGTGCCCTCGCGGGTACGCTCGCCCACGCCGGTGAACACCGAGGTGCCGCCGTGCTCCTGGGCGAGGTTGTTGATGAGCTCCTGGATGGTAACCGTCTTGCCGACGCCAGCGCCGCCGAACAGGCCGGTCTTGCCGCCCTTGACGTAGGGCTCGATCAGGTCGACGACCTTGATGCCGGTCTCGAACGTCTCGGTGGACGTGATCAGCGTGTCGAACGGAGGCGCGGGATGGTGGATGGGCATCCATTCCACGTCGGTGGGCATGGGCTTGCCGTCGACGGGCTCGCCCATCACGTTCCAGATGCGGCCGAGGGTGGCCTTGCCGACGGGCATCATGATCGGAGATCCGGTGTCGACCGCTTCCATGCCGCGGACCATGCCGTCGGTGGAAGACAGGGCGACGGTGCGCACCAGGTCGCCCGGAAGGTGCGTCTGCACCTCCAGGATGGTGCTAATCTCTCCGGCCGGAGAGGTGGCCTTTACAGTGAGCGCGTTGTAGATCGAAGGCATCGCGTCGGGCGCGAACTCGACGTCGACAACGGCGCCGACGATGCGGACGATGCGTCCGACATTGCCATCACTGGAAGGCCTGTTTTCAACAATTTCGTCAAAATCAGCCATTTATTCCTCCAATGCTGCGGCGCCGCCAACGATCTCGTTGATT
>CBCTKQ010000040.1:0-11657 GCA_965147515.1 uncultured Eggerthellaceae bacterium
CATCAGCGGCTTCGTGTTCGCGAACGCACTGATAGTCCCCGCCTACCTCCCCATACTTCTGCAAGGGCTCGGGTACTACACCATCCCGTTCACCGACATCTCGATCGACGGGGCATACCTCCCCATGTACCTGTTCGGCGTCGTGGCCACAGGCGTCGGCGAAGCGCTCGTGATGTACGTGCTGGGCTATCCACTTTCGCGTTTGCTGGCCAAGTATCTTCACGTGCAAACGCCCGCGTGAGCCGCATCGCATCGGGTCCCCGTAGTTGTATAATTACGCAACGTTTGGATTCGACGCTCAGGCTGGCAAATGGACTTTAACGAAATCTATCACCTTCTGTTCGAGACGTACGCCGGAATCGGCATCCTGGTAGGTGCCGGGATCGTCATAAGCCTAGTCGTGTGCGTCCTGCTCGAGATCAAGACCCGCAAGGTCTACCGCAACCACGAGCTAGACCCCGAACAGGACGAATGGGCGATCTTCGAGGACGAGGTCGAAGAGGCCGAAGCCGAAGAGGAAGCCAAGCTGGACGAAGCGAAGGCGAAGAAGGCCGACAAGAAGAAGGAAGCATAGACGATGGCTCTTCATTACGAGGAAACGGACATGTCAGACCCGCAGGTTCACGGCGACCCGAACGCCGTCTTCCTTTACGAGCGCGATGGAAGGTACATCCCCCGAATAGCTGCCGTGCACGACCTGTGCGGCTATGGAAAGTGCTCCCTGGGCGTGGCCATTCCGGTGCTCAGCGCCGCCGGCTGCGACGTGTGCCCGGTCCCGACTGGGCTGTTTTCCAGCCACACGGCGTTTCCCGGCTGGTACATGCATGACACCACCGACATTCTGCGCGACTACCTCGACGCATGGCGTGGGATAGACGTGCAGATCGACGCGGTGTATTCCGGTTTCTTGGGCGCACCCGAGCAGGTCGATGTCATCAGGTCGCTGTATGCCGAGTTCCCCAAAGCCATAAAAATGGTCGACCCCGTCATGGCCGACCATGGCAAGGTCTACCCCACATACACTCCCGAGCTTTGCGAGGCCATGGCCTCGCTCGCCAGCGACGCCGACATACTGACCCCCAACCTCACCGAGGCGGCCATCATACTTGGCGAGCCCATCGGCGACGATTGGGGCGGCACCGACATAACCGACGACGAGGCCGAGCGCATAGCCCGCGCCCTTCTGGCGAAAGGCGCGAAGAACGTCGTGCTGAAGGGCATACAGCGCGAAGGCGAGAGCGTCATACGCAACTTCGTCGCAAGCTCGCAGTCGCCCGAGATAATCGAGGTCTGCAACGAATACGTGCCCTACATGCTGCACGGCACGGGTGACGTCTACGCGTCGTGCGTGCTGGCTGCTGTCATGGCCGGGCGCTCGCTGGTCGAAGGCGTCGCGTTCGCAGGCGACTTCGTCCACGACGCCATGATCGTTTCGGCCGACCAGCCCAACTTCAAGGACCGTGGGGTAAGCTTCGAGCCCTTGCTTGGCAAAGTCGCTGCCCTGCTTTAGGAAGGAACACGCATGCTTGACACCAAATACGTACGCGACAACCTGGACGCCGTGAAGGAGGCCATGCTCAACCGCAACGCCGTCTTCGACGATGCGCTGTTCACGCAGCTGGACACCCGCAGGCGTGAACTCATCGCCCACGAGGAAGAGCTGCAGGCCGAGCGCAACAAGCTTTCCAAGCAGATCGGCCAGCTTATGAAGGAAGGCCAGCGCGACGAGGCCGAGGCCACGAAGGACCGCGTGCGCGTCATCAACGAAGAGCTCGACGCGGCGGCCGAGCAGCGCAACGAGGCCGATTCGGCCCTGCGCAACCTGCTGCTGGCCACGCCGAACATGCCTGACGAAACCACCCCCGTCGGAGCCGACGAGAACGACAACCCCGAGGTTCGCCGTTGGGGCACGCCCCGCGACTTCGCCGCCGAGGGCTTCGAGAAGAAGCCGCACTGGGACCTGGGAACCGATTTGAACATCATCGACTTCGAGCGCGGCGTGAAGCTTGCCGAAAGCCGCTTCTACGTGCTGGGCGGCGCAGGAGCGCGCCTGGAACGTGCGCTCATCAGCTTCATGTTGGACCAGCACACCTCGCGCGGTTACAAGGAATGGTGGGTGCCGGCCATGGCCAACGCCGAAACCCTGACGGGCACGGCGCAGCTTCCCAAGTTCGAGGAAGACCTGTACAAGACCACCGAGGGGCTCTACCTGATCCCCACCGCCGAGGTCCAGCTGACCAACCTTCACGCCGGCGAGATCCTGGACGTGGACCAGCTTCCGCTTCGCTACTGCGCGTTCACGCCATGCTTCCGCGAAGAAGCCGGGTCGGCCGGCCGCGATACGCGCGGCATCATCCGCGTGCATCAGTTCTCGAAGGTGGAGATGGTGAAGTACACCACCCCCGAAGAAGGCTTCAACGAGCTCGAGCTGATGGTGGCCGACGCCGAGAACATCCTTCAGAAGCTGCAGCTGCCGTACCGCGTCATCACGCTGTGCACGGGCGACATCGGCTTCTCCGCCGCCAAGACCTACGACGTCGAGGTGTGGATGCCCAGCTACGACGGGTACAAGGAGATTTCCAGCTGCTCGTGCTGCACCGACTTCCAGGCTCGTCGTGCGAACATCCGCTACCGCAACGAGGGCGAGTTCAAGGGCACGCGTTACGTGTACACCTTGAACGGCAGCGGTCTTGCAGTGGGAAGGTGCATGGCAGCTATCCTGGAGAACTATCAAAACCCCGACGGAAGCGTCACCATCCCCGAGGCTCTCGTGCCCTACATGGGCGGCCTGACCCGCATCGAGCCGGAAGAGGTCGCCTCCTAACCGCCGCAGGCGGCGCGGCAACAGTCGCGGGGGTCTTCTGATGGCTGGCTCCGATTCCAATAACCTTCGCAGGCCGCGCGCCGGCTCGGCTTCGGGTGCAGGTGCGCGCTCGGGCGCATCTATGCCATTGGATGGCGGGGCGTCGTCGGGCAACGGCATGACGGGAAAGGGCACGTCAGGCAAGGACGCGTTGGAAAACGGCGTGTCAGACGGCCTGGACGGAGTCACCCAGAAGCTGCCGCAAGCGGATTCCGGCAGCGCTGCTTCCACGTCGGCCTCAGGAAGGATTGCGGGATCGGGAAGCTTGTCGGGGAGTTTGTCGGGCGGCACGGACGGGCGCTCGACGGGAAACAGCGGCCCCGTTCCCCAAGACTCCGTGGCATCGCGCAGGCTTGCGCATGGCCTGTCTCCCGAAGCCACTGCGAAGGCCGATGCTGCAGAGCTTCGCCGCAAGGAGAAGGAAGCCAGCGCCGAGGACCGCAAGCGCAAGTTCCAGCGGCAGCACAAGGCCAAAGTGGTGCGCCGTGCGCTGATTGTGGTGGCGGTGGTGCTTGTCGTCGGCGCCGTGCTTGGGTTCTGGCTGCTTCGCTGGGGGTTGCACGACGACGCGTCCAGCATACAGGGTCAGTGGCGCGTCAAGGGAACGGACACGGTCATCAACATCACCGACGAGGACATCGTCCTGACCGACGAGGTGGCCTACGATTACGTTATAGACCCTGACGCCAAGACGCTCGCTTTCACTTTCGGCGGACTAACGGGCAATGGCCGCTACAGGTTCTCGCTTGACCACTCGCAGCTGGCGATAGACGACGGCGAGTTCGACTGGGGGTCCACGCTTATGGCCGACATACCGTGGACGGTGGACGCGGTGGCGCAGAAGCTCGTGGGCCACCCCGAGAAGAGTCCCAGCCTAGGCGAAGGCGACATGGTGCTGGAAAGAATGTAGAAGGCTTTGCGGTTAGGGCGTCCCCCTAACCGAATCCGCGTTCCGCTGCTCGCCTTCGGCTCGTGCGCTCCACTCCCTCGCATTCATATGCGGCCCTTCGGGCCTCTTTTGTGTCTCAGACGGATTCTCTAGGGGGATGCCCGAACCGCAAAGCTTCTGCAAAAGAGGTGTCTATAGGAGGTTCTGTTGGTGGACGTATGGGCGCAGCTCGTCTGCGCCCGTTAAGCCCTGTTAAACTTTGGCCTATGGGATTAGCCAGGAAGATAAGCGCGAAGAGGGTGGACGTTTTTCCGGGAAGGTTGCGCATCTTGGTGCAGCTTTCGGATGGTATCTCGCGGTGGACGAACGAAGAGCTCGTGGCGGCTGCCTGCGATGCTTACCCTACCTTGCCGCTGCATTCGTGCATCAATTCGAAAGGCCCCACGTTCGGAGACGTAGCGGTGGGCACGTCGGTTCCGCACCTTTTGGAGCATTTGATTATTGCGGAGCAGGTTCGTCTGGCAGGCGAAGGGCGAGTGGCGGAAGGCGAGGCCACTTTCGTGGGGACCACGGAATGGCGCGAGGGCGGACCACAAGCTGGAGAAGCGGTCGTCGAGGTCAGCTTCGTGGACGATCTTCAAGCGCTTCGGGCGCTGTCGAATGCCCTTGCTTTCCTTAATGCCAGCATGTGACGAGAGTCAACAGAACCGTCCCCTTGACTCCAATAGCGTGCTGAGCGGTTTACAGCGCCCTGAACTGGGCTTCGCAACCATCGGGTGCCAAAAATTCCCGGAATTTGCTTCCGCTGGTTGGTGGTTGGACACCGCGCAGTGCCGTAGTCTTTCGGTGCCGGCTTTGATAGATTGATGTTGGTTTCACCGAGAAAGGCATGACGTGAGCTTTAGAGACAACCTTCTGCATCTGCGTGCAGCGAACAACATGACACAGGAACAGCTTGCCATGCTGTTGGGGGTCAGCAGGCAGTCCGTGACAAAGTGGGAGGCGGAAAAGTCCTACCCCGAGATGGACAAGCTGCTGAAACTGTGCCAGGTGTTCGACTGCACTTTGGACGAACTCGTGCAAGGAGACCTGACGGGTCGCGAGCCTTTGCCCCAGGCGTCGGCGGTCGCACAAGGCCCTGCTGCCGACGTGTTCGACTACGATCGGTTCATGCGCCGATTTGCGAACAGAATATCGCTGGGAATATTCGCGGCCATAGCAGGCGTCGGTCTGGCTCTGCCGTTCCTGGCGGCAAGCGACCCTGCGATGAACCCCTGCTTCGGGCTGTCGGGAAACGTTGCCGCGGCACTGGGAATGTTCATCCTGTTCGTCGGCGTGGGCGCGTGCCTCGCGCTGATCATACCGGCGGGCATGTCGCACTCGGCGTTCGTGAAGGCGCATCCCTTCGTCGAGGACTTCTACACTTCAGAGGACAGGGCGAAGGCCCGCTCGTCGTTCGCCTACCAGCTGGTGGGAGGCATAGGGCTCGTCTTCGTGGGGATATGCGTCGTAGTGCTGTTCGGCGAGGCTACCGAAAGCATGATAGGCATCACGGCAATGATGCTGTGCATTGCGGCGGGCGTCTACCTGATCGTGCACGGCGCGATGATGCTTGGCCGCACGAACGTCGAACAGTACAACGCTACGGCTGCCGAGTACATGGAAGTGTCCGACATAGAGGCCGCGAACGTTTCCGAGGACGCCAAGCAAGAGATGCTGAAGACAAAGAAGCTGGACCAGAAGGTGGGCGCGGTCTGCGGCACCATCATGATTTTGGCGACGGCCATCGCGCTGCTCATGCTGTTCTGGCCGATGGCGTCGGGGAGCATGGACGATTACTTGTCCGGCGCGGTCGCGTTCTTCTGGCTTCCGTGGCCCATCGGCGGCTTGCTTTGCGGAATTGCCGCACTGCTGATCAAGGCGTTCGGGAAGGAAGAGTAGCGCGCTGGCTGACACGCTGACGTTCGATAAAACGATGTTCCGAAGTGTTCCGCGGCACAGATGCTCTAACCCGATGGAAATATCCTGAATGTGCCCTTGTTCGGGTATACTTGCACGTGCGCCGATGTGGCTCAGTTGGTAGAGCAACGCACTCGTAATGCGTAGGTCAGCGGTTCGAGTCCGCTCATCGGCTCCATTGAAACACCAGGTCAGACGCTATTTTTGTCTGACCTTTGTTTTTTCGGAATCATAATACAAGCGTTCGGTTTTGGCCAGTTTTAACCCATTTTAACCAGGCGATGGCCCAGATTGGCCCACGAAAAGAAGGGCACCCCGAAGGGCGCCTCGAAGTTGGGCCATCGACCAGTGAAGATGTGCGCCAAGAGGATCTTGAGCCAGAGAAGGCAGTTGAATGCTGTTTGGCAATGATGTTATATTTCATATTTAACTTACATAACATTACGAGAAGGTTCTTGACTCGTAATATGTGATATAGCGTAGGGAAGAAGAATGACGAACATTGCATACATAGACGGTCAAAACCTCTACAGGGCGATCTCAGCTGCAGAAGACCCCTGGGAGTTGGACATGTTTCGCTTTCGCACCTATCTACGAAGAAAGTACGACATTGACGAGGCCTACTACTTCTTCGGGTTCTTTGACCCGTCGAATCAGAACCTGTATACGATCATTCAGAACGCCGGCTTCACCATCATGTGGCGCGAGCACGGCAGCGAAGCGCTCGGGAAGAAGAAGGGAAATGTTGACACGGACATCGTGTTCCAGTCGTTGCATGATTTCATAGAGCGGCCCGACATAGACAAGATCTACTTCGTTTCCGGCGACGGAGATTATTTCAAGACTGTCAGGTATCTGCTGGAGAAGGGAAAGCTCGGCAGGGTGCTGTTTCCGGTCAGACGCAACGTGTCGGCGCTTTACAAGATGATTCCGGAGTCGAACAAAGCCTACCTTGATGCGCCGGGAACGAAAGAAAAGATTGCAAGACGAAAACAATAAAGGAGGTTTCGCTTAGGTAGTTAGCCGTTCGCGTCCCCTCCGTCGTAATGATTCAATGCTAAAGGCTGGAGCCTCGGTTTGCAATGACGTTTCGAAAGATTCACAACCTGTTGCCCTGGGATGGTTGGGGCTATAGGTACGAAAGCTGGTTTGGGCAGCGCAGGAAGCAATCAAAGGCCGGCTCAGAAGAGTCGGCCTTTGTCATGTATGGAGGGCGCCTGCTTTCCCATCGCCGGTGAATGTAGCCTGCTTCCTGTCGGCGGCCTACGCCGGCTTCTTCCCGAGCGCTGTTACCTCGCGCCATCCTCCGGAATCTTCACCAGCGAAGACGTGTCGACGTCGGCGTAATCGCCCAAGCGAACCTTCCTAAGCGCCGGGTCGTCGTAGGTGTTGAAGTAATAGGTGCCGGTGGCGGCGCTGAAGCAATCCGAGAACAGCGTGACCTCGAATGACCCGTCGGCCATGCCGGCGCAGCCTTCCACGAATGACACGTTCCCAAGCGTGTGGAACATGCGCATGACGTTGTCCTGCTCGGTGTCCTTCTGCGGGTGGAACGCGTTGATGAACGCGGCCTTCACGAAGCGCGACGTGGAATAGGTGTCGCCGGGGATTCCGCGCATGGTGGCGCCGGTGCCGAAGGGGGTCATCTTGTCCTCGCGCCAGGTGACCTCGCCGGGCCATTCGTTCGAGCAATGCATGTAGTTGCGCAGGTTCTCCATGTGCCACGGGAACGGCGGCTGGTTGGTCAGCACGTCCACCGTGTCGTCGTAAACGTGCATGCCGTCGGTTTGGTACTCCACGACGATGGAGCGCTTCGCGTCGGCGATGTGCCAGTGCAGCATGGCCACGGACATGCCCGCAGCCGGGGCCTTGCCCACGATGGCCACGTCCTTGAGCGCGGCCTCGGCTTCGTCGACCGTGGCGAAGTTTGCCGCGACCCACGCCGGCATCTCGTAGGCGGCAACGTTGGTCTTGCCGTCGATGGCGTCCTTCTCGAAGGCCGCATAGCCTGGGAAGTTGAGCCCGCCGATGGCCAGCCCGGCATCGTTGCCGCAATTGAAGTACAGCGGGTAGCCGTCGTATTCGATGCCCATGCCTATGCAGGCATGCTTGGCAGGATACGCGTCGCCGAAGGCCCGCGCCAGCATGTAGCCCTTGGGCGTGACGATTGGCGTCTGCCCGTAGCCTTCGTTCCAGTCGAGGTTGCGGCCCCAGTACAGGTTGCCTTTCGTGTCGGTGAACCTCACTCCGGTGCACATGATGATTCCTTTCGTCGTGCGCTTCTGCCGCACTTGTTTCGCGTGCATGCGCATGCATCGATAGTATTCAGAGGGGCTGCAGCTCGAGGGTTGGGCGGCGAGGCGTTTTCCGACGGTTTACATGGCGGAAGGTCGCGGGAATGTGGGAATGTGGGGATGTGCCCGCGTGCCCGCAGGTTCGCGGGCCTGCCCGAGGCCTTTCTACGAACAGTAGGGAAGGATGGCGCGGTAGGCCTCGACCAGCTGGTCTAGCGACTTCGCGGCGTTCGCGGGACTGGTCGACGGAAGGCGCGTGCACGCCACGTCCGTCTGTGGTTCGCAGTACCTGCCGTACAGTTCCGCCGCCTTCGCGCCCGTGCAGAAGATTGCCTGGATGGGCGCCTTCGCAAGAATCGAGCCGACGTCGTTGGGAACGCAGTCGGCTATGGTGCCGTCGCTTGCCCCTTCGATGGTACACTGGGCCAATACGTCCCAAAGCGCGACGCCGTGGCGCAGGGCCAGGTCGCGCTTCTGGTCGTTGTCTTCGGGAACAGGCTCGTCGAACAGCGCCGCCATCACCTTCCAGAAGCGGTTCTGCGGATGGCCGTAATAGAAGCCGGTCTCGCGCGACTTGGGCGAAGGCATGGTTCCAAGCAACAGCACGCGCGAGTCGGTGTCGAACACGGGGTCGATCGTGTGTCGCACGAGCGAGGGCTTGCGCGTGCTCTTCTGATCGCAGGCTGCATCTTCGGGTTTCAAAGGCGACTCTTCCAGCGACGCCAGTTCCTGGTCGAGCGACGAAGGGATGCCGAAGAGCGTCTTCCGCGACGAGAACAGCCGCGGGCTCTTGCCGCTGGTCTCGGCGGCCAGCGCCTGCTGCAGCATGTCCCAGTTCCTGTCGGCGTTCGTCCTCATGATGCATCAGTCTAGCGTGTCGAAGGCGGCCGCGATGGCAGAGTCCAGTACTGGCTGCACCAGGCTCCAGTCGTAGCCGTTGCGCCGCGCCGCCTTCGCCGCCGCGAGGCAGCCGCTTATCCTGAAGATGTTGAGGTACCTGACCTGCGCCCGATCAACGTCCGATTCCGGGTTTCGCTCCCTCAGGGCGGCCATCATGTCGTCGAGCGCGTCGTCGACTATGCGCTCGATCAGCCTTTCGGCAATGGCGCCATCTTCCAGAAGCACCCGGTACGGGTTCCTGGACGCGTAGAAATGGCAGAACGGCATGCCCTTCCACGGGCGCGCGTCGCCAGGAGGGCGCCCTATTTCCGAGCAGTTGTCGCACATCTCGAGCGGCACGTCGCCCATCTCGTCGGTCATGTCGTCAAGCACCTCGTCGAGCACGTCGGCCAGGCTGCCGTAGTGCTGGTAGAAAGTCGCCCGCGTTATCCCGGCGTCGCGGCAGACCTCGCTCACGGTAAGGTCGGAGAACCTTTTGCCCTTCATGGCGGCAAGCAGGCATTCCTTGAGGGCAGCCTCGGTCTCGATCGAGCGCCTGTCTTTCTTCCGGGGCTTGGTCGCTTTGTCCATGGTCCGCTCCCACGAAGTTGCTTACAAGTTTCCGCCATGTGTAAACGAAGCATGCGTTCGGTGCGGAATCGGCTTGCATTTCGTTCCATGCGTGCTATGTTCGCATTATAGAAGTTTCATACAGGCTGTAAAGAAACACGAACGGAGGCCTCATCATGAAGGTCGGTCAGTCCACATTGCTGGATATGATGGCGCAGCCGAACACGCAGTTCGTCATTCCGGCGTACCAGCGCCGCTATGCATGGCAGGAGCGCCAGTGCCAAGAGCTGTGGCTGGACGTGCTACGTGCCGGTCGCCGCGACGAGGGGCATTTCTCGGGGACGATCCTTTACGAGGAACAGCCTGCCGAGGTTGGCCGACGCCTTTCCATCGTCGACGGGCAGCAGCGCATGACCACCGTAATGTTGATGCTGGTCGCGTTACGCAACTACCTTGAGAAGCACCCCGAGGCGTCCCTTGACGACCTTGCGCCGAAGCGGGTCGAAAGCGACTTCCTCGCGTCCGGCGCGCGCCTTGCCGACGCCTATGCAGCCGTTCACGCAGGCGGCGAAGCGGCCTCCGGCGCTGGCGCTTCCGGAGGCGCCGCCCCCGCCCCTGTTCCCGCCGCCGGTGTCATCCCCAAGCTGCAGCTCTCGCGATTGGATGCGACGTCCATGGCCGCGGCCGTGCAGGGTGCCCCTGCCGATTCCATACCTTCGCGGAACGTCTCCCACAACCTGGCCTACTTCGAGTCGCTTATGGACGAAGACGGCTTCGACGTGGCCCAGTTCGAGCGCGGCCTTAGGAACCTGAACGTCGTCATGGCGCAGATAGGGCCCGAGGACGACGCGCAGGCGGTGTTCGAAAGCCTGAACTCGAAGGGGTTGAAGCTGAACATCGGCGACATGGTGAGGAACTACCTGCTGGCCAGCGAATCGCACGACGAGCAGGCGAGGCTGTACGTGGAGTACTGGACGGTGATAGAGGGCGTCTTCGACCCCGACCCTGGGTCGCTGAAGCTGGACACCATGATCAAGGCGTGGCTTTCCGTGCGCTTCACGAAGGTCCGCGCGCGCACGCCCGAGGACGTCTACTCCGCGTTCAAGCGCTACTACGACGACGAGTACGCCGGCGACTTAGAACCCGTGCTGAACGAGCTGCGGTCGTTCGCGATGATATGGGCCGAGAACTACCGCTACCACGCGGTGAAGAAGTTCCGCTCGATGCCATGGGCCAAGAACGGCGCCCAGACCCTCACGGCGGGATACGAGCTGAAGAAGGCCGACAACGAGGAATACGCCGAGCGCGTCCGCCAAGAGCTGCGCGCCATGGGCCGCGAACTTTAGGAGGCGACCGTCATGCAGGTGAATCAGACGAAGCTGACCGATTTCGTGGGAGCGCCGGACACTCAGATAGTGGTCCCCGTGTACCAACGCGTCTACTCGTGGACGCGTCCGCAGCTGCGCGAGTTCTGGGACGACCTGATGGAGGCGGGGCGCGCCGACAGGCCGCACTTCATGGGGACGGTCTTCTTCAGCGAGGGCGCCTCGCATCACGAAGGCGTGCGACAGCTGGACCTGATCGACGGCCAGCAGCGCATGACCACTTTCACCTTGATGATGTGCGCCGTGTGCAGCTGGCTGGCGGAATCGGGAAAGACGTTCGAAGGCATGGGTTCCGACGAAGTGGCGGACGTCTTCCTTAGGCTTGCACTCCCCGACGGCGACGCTTGCAAACTGGTGCTGTCGCGCGCGGATGCGCCTACGCTTCGGTGGCTTGAGGGCATCGGCGAGAAGCCGGTCACGGACGAGGACTATTCGAAGCTGGTGGTGGAATCGTACGAGTGGTTCCGCGACCGGATGGGCGCTGACGGGTTCGACTTCGACGCGTTCGAGCGGGGCGTCGGCCAGCTCTACATCGTCGAGGTGCTCATGGAGGCGAAGGACCGCCAGCAGACGGTGTTCGAATCGCTGAATTCGAAGGGCCTCCCGCTCTCCACCCCCGACCTGGTGCGCAACTTCCTGCTGATGCGCCCCGAGTTCGACGACAGGTCGTACCTTTACGACACCTACTGGGCGAAGGTGGAGGACGCCTTCTCGACCGACCCCGACGACCGTTACCTGTCGCACGCCATACGCACGTGGACCGGCGCCGGCAACGCCGTCAAGGACGATCGCGGCATCTTCGACGCGTTCAAGATGTC
>CBCTKQ010000041.1:0-11516 GCA_965147515.1 uncultured Eggerthellaceae bacterium
CTGGGCGTGACGTGCTCGATCGGCCTGGGCACCACTAAGTCGGTGGCCAAGATCGCCTCGGAGGCGGACAAGCCGAACGGGCTGACCATAGTGTTCCCCGGCACCGAGCGCGGGTTCCTCGAAGAGCTTCCGGTGCGCGCGGTCAGCGGCATCGGGGCGCAGTCCGAGTCGAAGCTGCGCTCCATGGGCATACGCACGCTTTCGCAGCTGGCGGCGGCCGACCTGGACGAGCTGCGCGGGGTGTTCGGGGTTAACGCCGAGACGATGCGCAGCCGCGCCCGCGGCGACGACGTGTCGGACGTGACCACCGAGCGCGACGTGAAGTCCGTGTCGCACGAGGTGTCGTTCGCCACCGACCTGGAGTCGCGGGAAGACATCGAGGCGTCGCTGACCTCGCTGCTGACGCAGGTGGGGCGGCGCCTGCGCATGAAGGGCCTTGCCGGCACCACGCTGTCGCTCAAGGTGCGCTTCGCCGACCGCAGCGTGCATTCCGCGCAGACGCACCTGGACGTCCCCAGCGACGACGACATCGAGCTTCGGCCCAGGCTGGTGGAGCTTCTGGACAAGGTATGGGTCCCGGGGCGGAAGGTGCGCCTTCTGGGGGTGGGGATGTCGGGGTTTGGCAAGGTTCCGGAGGGGCAGCAGGCGCTCTTCGACGCGGACGGCCTGGGCGGCGCGGCCTCAGGCGACGACGTGCTGGTCGAGGACGAGGCCAAGCGGCGCAGCCTGTTGCACGCGTTCGACGCGTTGAAGGACAAGTTCGGCGAGGACACCGTCCGCTTCGGAAGCGAGCTGCGAAACGCCGGCAACACCACGGGGTCGTCCTCGAAGAACCCGGCGGACTACAGGTAGCGTCAGGCTGCATCCATGCCCCCAGGGCGCTTCCCTCCGACGGGGTGCAGGCGGGTTGTCGGAGCGTCCGACTCGCACGTTCCCGCGCCGTCCGTCGGAACAGTTGTGCTTTTGTCTCCACACCCGAATCCGCCATTCATTTGCAGCCGCGGATTTTATACAATAGGCGGCATCGAACGGCATTGACTTTAATCACATCCGGAAGGCATAGATGGCTAAGCACTCCAAAGGCAAGCACGGCAAGCCCAAGCAGGGAAGCGGGTTCCCCTTCGGCAGGAAGGACGCGAAGCCGTCGGAAGCCGTAGGCGGCGACGAGGAAACTTCTGCGGAAGGAGACGCCCAGGAAGGCGCCAAGAAGGGCGCGCATGCGGCCGGGGCAGACGAGGCTGCAAAGCCCGATGCCTCCGCCGACGACCAGAAGGCTGCCGGACAGCCGGCGTCTTCCGACGACAAGAAGGGCGCCGCCGACGAGCAGCAGCCCGAGGGCTCTTCCGAAGGGCAGGCCGACCCTGGCGCCTTCATGTCCAGCTCCGACATCCTAGAGGACAAGAAGAAGAAACGCAGGAAGGTGGCGAAGCGCATAGGCATCGCCACGCTTTCGACCATAGGCGGCCTTGCCGCCATCTACTTCATTGGCGTCGCCGTCTTCTCCACGCATTTCATGCCCAACACCCACATAGACGACCTCGACCTGTCGTTCATGACGCCCGAGGAGGTCCAGGCGGACTTCGACGGCAAGGTGGGAGACTACACCATCAAGGTGAAGGGCAACGGGCTCAACATAGCGTTCACCTCGAAGGAGGCGGGAATCGCGATCGATTCCGCGGGCATGACGCAGGCCGTCGCGGCCGCCCAAGACCCCTGGAAGTGGCCCGTCGAGGTGTTCCGCGAGCGAGACATGACGTCGGCCATGACCGACTCGCTTTCCGCGACCACGCTTTCCGACGTGGTGGCGGCCGCGGTCGAAAAGGTGAACGCCACTGCGAAGGACCCGGTGAACGCCTACGTCGCATACGACCAGGACCTTGGGGCGTTCGACATAGTGCCCGAGGTTCCCGGCACCAAGCTTGACTACGAGAAGGTCTTCGCCGACATACTCGTGGGTGCCATGACGCTTCAAGACCAGGTAATAATACTTGACGACGACCTGGTCGAGCCCGCGGTGTACAGGGACGACAAGCGCCTTGTGAGCGCGCTTGGCGAGGCTAACGACCTCATAAAGGCCAACTTCACGCTCATGATGGGCGGCGCCGAGGCCTGCAAGGTGACCTCGAACGACATCTACGGCTGGGTGTCGGTCACGCCCGAGTTCTCCGCCGTGCTGGACGACGCGGCGATGACCGAGTGGGCCGCCGACCTGGCGACGAAGTTCAACACCGTGGGGTCCACGCGCAGCTTCACGCGCGCCGACGGCAAGAACATAACGGTCAAGGGCGGCGACTACGGTTGGAAGGTCGACAAGGACGCCTTGGCCGCGACGATCGCCGATTCCATCAGGGGAGGCGTTTCCGGGAACGTGGACATCCCGGTGCTTCAGGGCGGCTCGGGTTATTCCGGCGTCGGCGGCAAGGACTGGGGAACCCGCTACATGGACGTGGACATCTCCGAGCAGCACGCAAGGCTGTACGGCGACGACGGCAGCATCATCTGGGAGAGTGCGATCGTGTCCGGAAGCCCGTCGGGCGGCCGTGCCACGCCGTACGGCGTCTACGACGTCAACCTGAAGGGCCGCAACGTGACCCTCACCGGCCGCGACAGCGCCGGCAACATCACCTACGAGACGCCCGTGGCGTACTGGATGCCCTTCATCGCCAACTCGATAGGCTTCCACGACGCAACATGGCAGTCCTCCTTCGGCGGCAACCGCTGGCGCCAAGGCGCGGGCTCGCACGGTTGCATAAACCTTCCCCTCGGCAAGGCGGAAGAGCTCTACGGCCTCCTGAAGGTAGGCGACGTAGTTGTCGTCCACTCGTAGCCTGCAGCCACTCGGCTCGATGGAAGCGGACGCCAGCGCCTCGCCCATAGGGGTGTTCGACTCCGGATACGGCGGCCTTACCGTGTTGGCGGAAATCGCCGCGCGCATGCCTTCGGAAAGCACGGTGTTCGTGGGCGACTCGGCGCATTTCCCCTACGGGCCGAAAAGCCAGGACGAGGTGAGGGAGTACGTCCTGGGGATCTGCGCACACCTGGTCGAGCGCGGGTGCAAGCTCGTCGTGATCGCCTGCAACACCGCGACCGCCGCAGGGCTTGCGGCAGCGCAGAAGACGTTCGACGTTCCCGTGATAGGGGTGGTGAAGCCCGGTGCGCGCGCGGCCGTCCAGATGACCCGCAACCGCAAAGTCGGCGTGATAGCCACGCAGGGCACCATAGACGCAGACGCGTACCCCGAGGCGATAAACGGGCTGGACGCCGGAGTGAAGGTGTTCTCGGCCGCAACGCCCAAGTTCGTTGACATAGCCGAGGCGGGAATCCAGTTCAAGGCGCTTCCCGGCGACCCTTCGCTTGCGGGGGGCGCATGCGGTTCCATGATCGTGTCCGACAGGGGCGTGCTCGACGCGGAGTCCGGCCATATATACACCGGCATCGCCGAGGAATACCTGGCCCCGCTGCGCGATGCGGGAATCGACACGCTGGTGCTCGGCTGCACTCACTTCCCGCTCATACAGCCGCTGGTGCAGAACTCGATGGGCGCCGGCGTCGCGCTCGTGTCGTCGGCAGAGGAGACCGCGCGCGAGGTGCAGGAGGTTCTCCGGCGCCGAGGGCAGCTGGCTCCTGACGGGGGCGGTGTGGCGCGCGAGTTCTACACCACCGGCGAAAGCGTTTCCGAGTTCGAGCGCTTCGGGCGCATAGTCATGGGCGGAACGCTGGGCCCGGTGCAGCATCTGGGTCTTTGGGATTGACGGTTCGGAAGGCGAGGGGCAATGAGGAAGATCGTCATAGCGACCAACAACGCGCACAAGGCCGACGAGATATCGCACGTGCTGGGCATGGACGGGCTGCAGTTCGTCACCATGAGGCAGGCGGGGATAGAGTCCGACCCTGCAGAAGACGCCGACACGTTCGAGGGAAACGCCCGCATCAAGGCCCTGGCTGCGCATAGGGCAGGGGGCGGCGTCGCCGTGCTGGCCGACGATTCAGGCCTGGTGGTGGACGCGCTCGACGGCGCACCGGGCGTTTATTCCTCGCGCTTTGCCGGCGAGGACGGCAACGACGCCGCGAACAATGCGCTGCTTCTCGAGCGCTTGAAGGGCGTGCCCGACGATGCGCGCACGGCCCGGTTCGTATGCACGCTGGTGTTCGTCGACGAGGACGGGACCGAGAAGGTTGCCACTGGCGCCGTCGAGGGGCGCATAGGGCATGCGGAGCGGGGAAGCGAAGGCTTCGGCTACGACCCGCTGTTCTACCCTGATGCCTACGAGGGAAGGCTTACGTTCGCGGAGGTCCCGCAATCCGAGAAGAACCTGATATCGCACAGGGCGAACGCTCTGCGCGCCATGAAGGAGATGCTGTAGGGAACAGCAGGGGGCGCCTTGTGGGGCGTGCGCTCCACGGCGCGTTGCAATGCCTCCATGTGGAAACTTCCGCAGGGTTGCATTAGAATTGCTAGTGCTTCGATCGGGACGTGGCGCAGTTTGGTAGCGCGCCTGCTTTGGGAGCAGGATGTCGCAGGTTCGAATCCTGTCGTCCCGACCACTAGAAACTGCGAGGTCAGAGGATGCTTTCTCTGGCCTCTTTTGCTGGGTGGTGCCGAAATGGTGCACGGATGCATCTTCCGTGCACGCATGCGGGCGCTGGCGAGGAGGTTCGAATGGCCGACGGGCGATCCAATATGAGAGAGAAGCAATCGCTGACGCGGCGCACGCTGCACTACTACTGGATTGCCACCCGCAACCATTTGGGGCTGTTCGTCACGGTGGTGCTGGCCACCATCGGCTTCGTCGGGTTCCTCACGTACGGCAACCCCTACGTCATGAGCCTGATCGTCGACCGGGTCAGCCAGGGCTCGGTGCCGTCCGACCAGGTGTTCGAAGTGTTCGGGCCCTACATCGCCGCGCTCATAGCCATCAACGTGCTGGGGCAGACCTGCAGCAAGCTTCAGGACTACTCGCTCTGGAAGCTGCAGATCGCCGTCAACTACGACCTTGCCACCATGGCGTTCGACGCGCTTTCGAACCAGTCGATGTCGTTCCATTCGAACCGCTTCGGCGGAACCCTGGTCTCGCAGACCAGCAAGTTCATGAGCGCCTACACTCAGCTGTTGCAGAACGTCACGTTCCCGTTCCTCCCGGTCATATGCTCCGTCGTGTTCACGTGTTCCATACTGGCGCCGCTCGTACCGGTATACGTCGCCGTCCTGCTGGTGCTGCTGTTCGCCTACGCCAGCGTGTCGTACGTCATGTACAAGCGCATCCTGCACCTGAACGAGAAGGCGGCCTCGGCGCAGAACCAGCTGTCAGGCGAGCTTTCCGACGCCGTGACCAACATCCTCGCCGTGAAGACCTACGGCCGCGAGGACTACGAACGGTCGCTGTTCGACGTTGCGAACCGCGACGTGGTGAGGCAGGACTCCACGCGCATGAGGGCCTCCTTCGCGCGCGGCGTGATTACGGCCGCCATCACCATCGTGATAATGAGCGTCGTGACCGTGTTCATCTCGGGCGGCAACTCGTGGTTCGGCATCACCCCCGGCACGCTGGTGATGATGTTCACGTACACCTACACGCTGACGAACCAGTTCAACTTCATCGCAACGGGGCTCCAGCGGTTCAACCAGGCCTTCGGCGACGCCAGCGGCATGACGGCCGTGCTCGACGAGCCGCGGCTGGTGTCGGACGTTCCTGGCGCGAAGCCGCTCGAGGTGGGCGAGGGACGCATCGACTTCGAGGGCATCAACTTCTGGTACCAGGACGGCGCCGAGGGCAAGCAGGTGTTCGAGGACTTCGAGCTGCACATCCCCGCAGGCCAGAAAGTGGGCCTGGTGGGCAAGAGCGGCGCCGGGAAGACGACGCTCACGAAGCTCCTGCTGCGCCTGGCCGACATCCAGGAGGGCAGCATCAAGGTGGACGGCCAGGACGTCGCCACGACCACGCAGCAGAGCCTGCGCCGCCAGATTGCGTACGTCCCCCAGGAATCGCTACTGTTCCACCGCAGCATCCGCGAGAACATCGCCTACGGGCGCCCCGACGCCACCATGGAAGAGGTGCGCGAGGCGGCCAGGCAGGCCAACGCGCTGGAATTCATAGAGCAGCTGCCGCAGGGCTTCGACACCCTGGTGGGAGAGCGGGGCATCAAGCTGTCGGGAGGGCAGCGCCAACGCATCGCGATAGCGCGGGCCATGCTGGCCGACGCGCCCATCCTGGTGCTCGACGAGGCCACCAGCGCGCTCGATTCCGAAAGCGAGGCGCAGGTGCAGCAGGCGCTTGCGCGCCTGATGGAGGGGCGCACCACCATCGTGGTGGCACACCGCCTGTCCACAGTGGCCAGCCTCGACCGCATCGTGGTGCTGAAGGAGGGAGCAATCGTGGAAGACGGCCCGCATTCGCAGCTGGTGGAATCCGGCGGCGAATACTCGCGCCTTTGGGACCGCCAGACCGGGGCCTTCATGTCGTAATGGCGCACTCCTAGGGCGTGACGAAGCCGCTTTCGTAGGCGAACACCACCAGCTGCGCGCGGTCGTGGGCGTCGGTCTTCGCCATCATGCGCGCGACGTGCGTCTTCACGGTGGCCGGCGAGATGAACAGCTCGTCCGCGATCTGCTCGTTCGTCATCCCGCGCGCCACCAGGCGCAGTATCTCGGCCTCGCGGTCGGTCAGCTGCGACAGCGCCTCGGAATGCTCGCCCTTGACGCGCGCCGCCTGTGGGGCGGCCGAGGCGAAGTCCTCCACCAGGCGCTTCATGACGGAGGGCTGGATCAGCGCGTCGCCCCTGTCCACGATGCGGATGGCGTCGGCGATCTCGTCGGGGTCGGCGTCCTTCAGAAGGAACCCGCTCGCGCCCGCCCGCAAGGCGTCGTATACGTACTCGTCCACGTCGAACGTCGTCAACACCAGCACATGTGTCTGGGCGAGCAGCGGGTTGCGCGTGATGTCGCGCGTCGCGTCGATGCCGTTCTTCTCCGGCATGCGGATGTCCATCAGCACCACGTCGGGGCGAAGCCGCTGGGCGAGTTCCACCGCCTCCGCGCCGTCGGACGCCACGCCTGCTATCTCGAAGTCGGGATAGGTTGACAGTATCGCCTTGTATCCGCTGCGCACCAGTTCCTGGTCGTCGGCTATCAGTATGGATATCCTTCCGTCGGTCACGCCCTGCCTTCCTTCCACTTCGCGGGGATGTAGACCTCCACGCACGTTCCTCCCTGGGGCGAGGGCGCGACTTCGAACGTGCCGTCCAGCAGCCGGACGCGCTCGCGCATGCCCTCTATGCCGTGGCCGCCTTCGGTGCGTGTGTCAGCGTCGTTGCCCGCAAGGCCCTCGTGCATGCCGGTCGAAGCCTGCGCCTTGGCCGCTGCGCCTGGCATTCCCCGCCCGTCGTCGCACACGTACAGCACGACGCCTTCCCCCACGTCGCGCAGGGCTATGGTGGCTTTCCCGGCCTGTGCGTGCCTGACCACGTTCGTGCAGGCCTCGCGGGCGATTCCGAACAGCGCGACGTCCACGTGCGTGGGAACGGCCGCCCGGTCGTAGCCCTGCATGAACAGGTCGCATTCCACGCCTGCGTCTTCCAGGTAGCCTGCGAGCGAGGCCATGCGCTCGGTTCCTTCCGTCGGCTCCAGCTGCGCGTCCTCGCCGCTCCGCAGCACGCCCACCATCGACCGCATGTCCGCGAGCGCCTCCTTAGCCGTGGCGCGCAGCGCGGCTATGGACTCCTTGGCCGCCGCCGGGTCCACGTCCACCAGCCTCTCGGCCGCGGCCGCCTGGATGCTGACCGCCGAAAGCGAGTGCGCCGTCACGTCGTGCAGCTCGCGGGCGATGCGGACCCGTTCGGCTTCCACGCGCCTCGACGCCTCCGACTCGCGGGTCAGCTCGGCTTCTTCGGCGCGCCTGGCCTCGCTTGCTGAAAGCTTCTCGGCCTCCTCGGCCCGCTCCTCGGCCGCCTTCAGGTAGTCGCCCCTGCTCTTCAGCGCGTAGCCTGCAAGGGCGACGGCCACGACCAGAACGACGTTCTGCACCACGAGAAGCGCCGTTAGTCCCGAATTCCTGCCTCCCAGGGATGACAGCAGCATCACCGCCAGCATGATGGACGCCGCTGCAGCCGTCTGCCCGCGCTCGCACTCGCAAGCCAGGGTGAACAACGCCACCAGCGGGCTGACCGCCGAGAAGGACTCCACGCCTCCCGTCCATTCGAACGCCATCCACAGCAGAAGCGTGACGGCGAAGACGGGCCACGGGTAGCGGCGCCGCGCCACCAGCGGAAGGCTGATGGCCAGCGTGGCCAACACCCCCAGAAGCGACGGGGTGATGGCGTGGATGCCCAGCATGCGGCGCATGAAGTCGTCGGGCACGAATATGTTGGCGGAAAACGTCAGCTGCAGAAGCCCGAACCCGAACGCGCCGGCCGCGATCACGCAGTCGACCAGCCAGTCGGTGGGCGTCATGGGCACGGGGTGCCGCAGGAATGCAGAGACCTTGCTTGGGGCTTTCTCCGAGGTTTTGTCCATGGCGGAAGTATACCAACGAAGAAAGGAATCGCACCGTCACGCCGCCGTAGGGGAACGGAGACGTTGCCTTCCTTGCTTGACTTCATGCCGACGCGAAGCTTACGGATTCGCCGCCTTCTAAACCTTATAGAAACACTGTCACATTTTCTTCATCCATGCTTGCAATCCATGGAGGGGATGCTAATATATCCACTTGTTTAGCACTCAGGCGCATAGAGTGCTAACATGTCGAAAGCAACACAAGGCAAAGTCACGAAAGGAAGGCTGCGCAATGAATCTCAAGCCACTTGGCGACCGCGTGATCATCAAGCAGGACGAGGCGGAGACCACCACCGCTTCCGGACTGTTCATCGCCGGCGATGCGAAGGAGAAGCCCCAGACGGGCACCGTTTTGGCGGTAGGCCCCGGCAAGATGGACAAGGACGGCAAGAACCTGCCCATGCCGGTCAAGAAGGGCGACCGCGTCGTCTACAGCAAGTACGGCGGAAACGAGGTCCTCGACGGCGACGAGGAAGTGCTGATAGTGCGGGCCGACGACATTTACGCAATTATTTCAAAGTAATGGAACCGGCGTATCGTGCACGGCGCCTAGCCTTTCAGAACCCGAACCTTTTCACACACGGCGCGAAGGCCGCTTAGCTCAAAGGTTCGGAACCTTCAAGGCGATTCGCTCGCGCACGATCCACCGTCAACGTTGTCATTCCAAGACTGAAAGAAACACCGAAAGGAAGCGCAGAACATGGCAAAGAACATCACATTCGACGCCGACGCCCGCTCAGGCCTCGCGTCCGGCGTCAGCAAGCTCTCCGACGCCGTCAAGGTGACCCTCGGCCCCAAGGGCCGCTACGTCGCCCTCGAGAAGAGCTACGGCGCCCCCACCATCACCAACGACGGCGTCACCGTCGCCAAGGAGGTCGAGCTGGAGGACCCGATTGAGAACATGGGCGCGCAGCTAGTGCGCGAGGTCGCCGTCAAGACCAACGACGTGGCAGGCGACGGCACTACCACCGCAACCCTGCTTGCCGACGTCATCGTGTCCGAGGGCCTGAAGAACGTCACCGCCGGCTCCGACTCGCTGGCCATCCGCCGCGGCATCGAAAGCGCCACCGACGCGGTGGTCGAGGCCATCAAGAAGGCCTCCAAGAAGGTCTCCACCAAGGAGCAGATCGCCAACGTGGGCACCATATCGGCCGGCGACGCCGTCATCGGCGAGAAGATCGCCGAGGCCATGACCGAGGTCGGCAAGGACGGCGCCATCAGCGTGGAAGAGTCCCAGACCTTCGGGCTGGAGATGAACATCGTCGAGGGCATGCAGTACGACCGCGGCTACATCAGCCCCTACATGGCCACCGACATGGAGAAGATGGAGGCCGTCCTCAAGGACCCCTATATCATGCTCACCGACCAGAAGGTGTCCAACGTCCAGGACTTCATCCCGCTGCTTGAGGAAGTCATGCGTTCCGGCCGCCCGCTGTTCCTCGTCGCCGAGGACGTCGAAGGCGAGGCTTTGGCCACCCTGCTGCTCAACAAGATCCGCGGCACGCTCAACGTCGTCGCCATCAAGGCCCCCGGCTTCGGCGACCGCCGCAAGCGCATCCTGGAAGACATCGCCGTGGTCACGGGCGCGCAGGTCATCGACAAGGACCTGGGCATGAACCTGGCCGACGCCACCATCGACATGATGGGAACCGCCAAGACCGTCAAGGTCACCAAGGACAACTCGCTCATCGTCGACGGCGCCGGCAAGAAGGCCGACATCAAGGCCCGCATCGCCCAGATCAAGGCCGAGATCGACCGCACCGATTCCGACTTCGACCGCGAGAAGCTGCAGGAGCGCCTGTCCAAGCTTTCCGGCGGCGTCGCGGTGCTGAAGGTTGGCGCCGCCACCGAGTCCGAGCTGAAGGAGAAGAAGTCCCGCATCGAGGACGCGCTGCAGGCAACCCGCGCGGCCGTCGAGGAGGGCATCGTCGCCGGCGGCGGCGTGGCGCTGATCAACGCCATCCCTGCGCTGGACAAGCTTTCCGTGGAATCCGACGAGCAGGTCGGCGTCGACATCATCCGCCGCGCGCTGGAGGCTCCGCTGCGCGCCATCGCCGAGAACGCCGGCTACGAGGGCTCGGTCGAGGTGTCCGAGGTCAAGAAGGCCAAGAAGGGCATCGGCCGCAACTACAAGACCGGCGAGTGGGGCGACATGATCGCCATGGGCGTCAACGACCCCGTGAAGGTCACCCGCACCGCGCTGCAGTCTGCTGCGTCCGTCGCGTCGCTGATCCTCATCACCGAGGCCACCATCAACGAGATCCCCAAGGACGGCCCCGACCTGAGCGAGCTTGCAGGCGCCATGGGCGGCGGCGGTGGGATGTACTAGTCCCGCGCGTCGAAAAAGCCACGCATAAACACGCATCCAAAACGAGAGGCCGCCCATCGTGGCGGCCTCTTGATGTATTATGCAAGCCATGGGATTCCTTGAAATCGTCGAGCATGTCGTAGCGCATTCGATAGCCGACACCCTCTACCTCATACCGTTCCTGTTCGCGACGTACGTCGCGATGGAGTGGCTGGAGCACAAGACCGGCACCCGCACGCAGGACGCCATAAGGAACGCCGGCTCGGCCGGCCCCGTGATAGGCGCGGTCCTCGGCGTCGTGCCCCAATGCGGCTTCTCGGCCGCCGCGGCCACGCTGTACGCCGGCCGCGTCATAACGCTGGGCACCCTTTTCGCCGTGTTCCTGTCCACTTCCGACGAGATGCTCCCCATCTTCCTCGCCGAGAAGGTGCCGGGCACCGCAATTCTGCAGATAATGGGCACGAAGATGCTCATCGGCATGCTTGCAGGGTTCGTCATCGACGCGGTCATGCGGATAGCGCGCAAGCATGACGACGGCCTGCGCATCCACGAGCTATGCGCCGACGCCAACCGCGGGTGCGAACAGGACTGCGAGACCTGCAGGCGCGACCCCACCCTTCGCTACGAGCACTGCGAAGACTGCTACTACCCGCACGCCCA
>CBCTKQ010000042.1:0-11470 GCA_965147515.1 uncultured Eggerthellaceae bacterium
GCCGGCGCGGCCGGCCATCTGGTTGAACTCCACGTCGGAGAACGGCATGTGGTAAAGCACGACGTGGCGGATGTCGGGGATGTCTATCCCCTCCCCGAACGCCGACGTCGCCACGAGCACCCTTATCGACCCGTCGCGGAACAGGTCCTCTATGCGCGAGCGCTCCTCGCGCCCGAGGCCTGCGTTGTAGAAGCCTATCATGTGCGCGAGCTGCGGCACGCGGCGCCGAAGCCTGCGCGCCACTCCGACGGACTGCTCGCGCGAGTTCACGTAGATGACGCACTTGCGGCCCGAGCCTATGATGTGCGCCAGGTAGTCGTCACGGGCCAGCATCCCGCGCTGGTCGTCTATGTGCAGGTTGTCGCGAGACGAGTCGTCCACCACGCGTTCCGACACGGGCAGCGTGTGCTGGATGTCTTCGGCGATCTGGTCGTTGGCCGTGGCCGTGACCGCCAGCACCACGGGGGCGCCTAGCCGGTTGACTATGTCGGCCAGCTGCTTGTAGGCCGGACGGCTTCCTGCCTTGGCCTGCCCGATATGATGGGCCTCGTCCACCACCATGAAGCCTATGCGACCGGACGCGGCGACTTCCTCGGCGTGGAACGAGAGGTACTCGGGGGTGGTCAGCACTATGTCGACGGTGCCGTCGGCAAGGCCCGCGTAGGTGGCCTCCCTTTCGGGTGCAGGCGTGTCGCCGTTCAACACTGCGCATTTCAGGCCGAAGCGTGCGAACTTCCTTCCCAGATGGAAGGCCTGGTCGGACATGAGGGCCCGAAGCGGGTACACGAAAAGGCTGGCCTTGCCCTGCGTGAGCGCCTGGAATGCGGCATGCGCCTGGAACACCAGCGACTTGCCGCGGCCTGTTGCCATGATGCCCAGCACCGAATGCCCCTGCTCAAGCATGGCCATGATCTTCGACTGCGTGGCATGGGGGGCGTGGTCGCCTATGATGGCTCGGATTATCTCGGCCTTCAGGCGCTCGGGGTCGCTCTGGCCGAGAAGCCGCCAGCGCTCGCGAAGCTCGCATGCGTCCTCGGGCCCGGACGCGTGGGCGTCGCCCGCGTCGGATTCGCATCCCGGTGCGTCGGGGCCCGAGGCGGCACGGCGGCCGCCATCAAAGGCTTGGCCGCACGGCCCTTCCGCGCCTTCTGCATCACCCTCGCCCCCGAACAGCGATTCGACGAACTCGCACTGCCTCTCGTCCAGGCATGCATTCAGGCACGAGCACTCCTTCGACGGCACGACCGCCTTCAGCATGGCCTTCACCGAGCGTCGACCGCGCCACTCGTCAATTTGCGCCGTGAAAGCGGCGTCGACTATCGATTCCGTGACGACGAGCGTCTCTATGTCGGAGCAGTGGAACAGTATGCCGCCGACCTGCGCGCGCCCGTCGGTGAGCTTGCACGAGAAGTGGTTCTTCCCCGCGCCCACCGCCCGGCATTGGTCGAGCAGCACGTTGTGGGCGAACAGCACGGGCTCGGGGTTCTCCTGGCCGAACGGCGCGAGCCTGTCCAGCGCCTCGACGTCGGGAATGGTCAGGTCGTGCAGGTTCACGGACGCGTCCACCTCGCACATGGGCTTGAACTCCGACTCGGGAAGCGAGTCCATGTGGAGGCATAGGCGCCGCTTGAACTCGCCAAGGTTCTCGACGGGCAGCGTGACGCCCACGGCGGCCCCGTGCCCCCCGAAGCGGGTGAGCAGGTCGCTTGCGGACTCGATGGCCTCGAACAGGTTCACGTTCCCCACCGACCGGCCGCTTCCACGCGCCTGGCCGTCCTCGATGGTGAAGAGCAGCACGGGAACGCCGTAGGTGCCCACCAGGCGCGATGCGACGATGCCCTTGACTCCCTCGTGCCATCCCTCGCCTGCCACGATAAGCACCCGCTCGCCTGCATACTCGCGCTTCGCCTGCTCCATGGCGACCTCGGAAAGCTCGGCCTCTATCTGACGGCGACGCGTGTTCACCTCGTCAAGCCTCAGGGCGTACGCGCTCGCCTCCTCGAAGCTGTCCGACATCAGCAGGTCCAGCGCAAGCTCGGCGTCGTCCATACGCCCCGCCGCGTTGAGGCGCGGGATCAGCGAGAAGCTTAGGTTGGTCGACGTGAGCGCCTTGCCCTCCATGCCGGAAGCGGCCGCCAGCGCCGCGATGCAAGGGCGCGGCTGCTGGTTCATCTGCGCGAGGCCGTCGGCCACGAGCGCCCGGTTCTCGTCGCGCATGGGCATGAGGTCGGCGACGGTCCCAAGCGTGGCGAAGTCGGTATAGCTGCGCCAGAGGTGCGGAAACCCGAAACGCGACCCCAGCGCCTGTATGACCTTCAGCGCAACGCCGACGCCGGCGAGTATCGAGGAAGGGCTGTCCAGCTGGGCCTTGGGGTCTATGAGCGGCACCCCTTCGGGGACCGAATCGGACGCCTCGTGGTGGTCGGTCACGACGACCGACATTCCGGCGTCCAGCGCCGCGGCCACCTCTTCGCGGCACGATATGCCGCAGTCCACCGTCACTATCACGTCGCAGCCGGTCTGCTTCACGCGCTCGAGCGCGGCAAGGGTGAGGCCGTAGCCTTCGCTGAACCTGCTGGGGATGAACGGCGTGACCTTCCCGCCAAGCGCCCTGATGCCGCGGGTCATCACGGTGGTGGCCGAGATCCCGTCCAGGTCGAAGTCGCCGAACACCACGATGTGCCTGTGGCCCTTGACGGCCTCTTCCAGGGCGTCGACCACTTCCTTCATCCCCTCGATCTCGTACGGGTTCCGCCAGTCGCGTTCCAGCGACGGCTCGATGAAGTCCCTGGCCGCCTGGGGGGTGTCAATCCCCCGCGAGACCATCACGGACGCCACGAACAGAGGAAGCCCCAGCTCGCGCGCGATCAGAGCAGCCTGTTCTTTGGCATGCCTGTCGGGCATGCCTCCCCTGAGCTTGAATTGTGCGGACATATCTTGCCTTGTTTATGGACGTTTTCGCTTTTCCCGCCCATTTTCGCACAATAAGTAAACGATGTCAGCCGCACACGCCAACTGCACAAGAATATGGAACTATAATCGTCAATCGCCGGGGCCGTGGCCTCGGCCGCGCGGCCATCCACCGGGCGCGCGACGGACCGATTCGAACGACCGGAAGGAACTCGCATGGGAAATTGCATCGTCGCACAGTCTGGAGGGCCGACCGCCGTCATAAACGCATCGCTGGCCGGGGTTGTAAGGGCGAACCAACTCAACCCAACGTTCGGGAAGGTGCTGGGCGGCATACATGGCATCGAGGGAGTGCTGGCGGGCAAGCTGTACGACCTCACCGACGTTCCCGGATCCGAGATAGAGATACTGAAGCAGACCCCCTCCAGCGCGCTGGGCACGTGTCGCTACAAGCTGAAGCGCGGCCAGGAAGAGGACTTCGTCAAGCTGATGGGCGTCATGGACGAAAACGACGCCGACGTGCTGTTCTACATAGGCGGGAACGACTCGATGGACACCGTGGACGCGCTCAGCGAATGGGCGCACGCCCATGGCAGCGACAAGCGCTTCGTGGGCATCCCCAAGACCGTGGACAACGACCTGGTGCCCCCCGACCACTGCCCGGGCTTCCCTTCCGCCGCCAAGTTGGCGAACCTGGTGACGCACGCAACGCGCCTCGACTACGACGCATACACGCGCCCCGAGGTGTTCGTGCTTGAGACCATGGGGCGCGACGCCGGGTGGCTGGCCGCCAGCTGCTGCCTGTCGGGCGACGTCGACCTGCTGGTTCTGCCCGAGGTCGACTTCGACCGCGACTGGTTCCTGCAGCAGGTGCAGCGCAAGATGGACGAGAAGGGGTCGTGCTACATCGTGGTCAGCGAGGGTGCGCACTACGAGGACGGAACCTACATCAGCGCCGGCGACAGCGCCAACGACGGCTTCGCGCACGCGGTGCTGGGCGGCGCGGCGCTGACGCTGAAGCAGATGATCGTGGACGCAGGCGTGGCTCCGCGCGGCGTCGTGCAGGACCTCTCCCGCGCGGCACGCTCGTCGAACTTCGCACAGGCGCGCATCGACGTGGCCGAGGCGTACGAGCTTGGAGTGTCGGCCCACATGCATGCCGCCGATCCCGACTTCACGGCGCAGGTGGTTGGAGTGCGCCGCGGAAGCACCGCCGACGGGTCGTACAATGCCGAGTACTTCGCAGGCCCAGCGTCCGAGTTCGCCAACTTCGTGAAGAACTTCCCTGCCGAGTGGATCCGCAAGGACTACCAGGGCGTGACCGACGAGGCGCTGGCCTACTTCGCCCCGCTGATCGCCGGCGAGCCCGACATCATCTACGGCGCGGACGGCCTTCCCAAGACCATCGTCCCCTACAACTTGCGCTAGCCTGCTTTCGGGGTACGGCATGCCCCAGCATGTATAGCCGCCTGCATGCAGGGCTATAATGGCCGGAACGAAACCGTCCGAAAGGAGCCGATGACCGCTTCCGCCAAGTCCAGCACATGGGTGGGCTATGCCGCCGCCATCCTCCAGGCGGTGTTCTACTCCACCATGGGCATCTTCGGGAAGGTGCTCAACGGCACCGGCATGGACGCGCAGTCGGTGGTGCTCCTGCGGTTCGGCTGCACCACGGTCATCCTGGGCGTGTTCATGCTGATATGGAGGAAGCAGCCCCTGGTCAGCCGCCAGCCCAGCGTCTACCTGCAGGCCGTGTTCTTCTTCGTCAGCTCCACGGTGTACTTCTTCGCGGTGGAGCGGCTGACCGCCGGCATGACGACGGTCATCTTCTACATGTACCCGGTCGCCGTCGCCGTCATCAGCCTGTTCGCCTTCAAGGAGCGGCTCTCCGCGAGCACGCTGGTCGCGCTGGTCCTCTCCGTCGCAGGCCTCGTCTTCGTGTCGGGCGTGCTCGGCGGGGAGGTCGTGCTCGACCCGCTCGGCATCTTCCTGGCCATCGTCTCGTGCCTGGCCTTCGCCATCTACACGGTGCTCATCCAGAAGACGGGCCGCTCGGAAGGGTCGTTCACCGTGACGTTCACGCTGTCCTGGACGAGCCTGATCGTATCCTGCGTGATATTCGCGCCGTCGGTGCCGGGAATGTTCTCCATCAGCCTCCAGCAGCTCGGCATCGGATGCCTTATGGCGCTGATCAACACCATCCTGCCCATCGTGCTCTACATTGCGGCGGTGAAGCACATCGGAGGCACCAAGGCGTCGCTGCTCGGCATTAGCGAGACGCCGTTCTCCCTGGTGCTGGCCTATCTGGTGTTGGGGGAGCAGCTGACTGTGCTCCAGGGCGTCGGGGCGGCGCTCATCATGGCCGGCATCGTCATCATCACGGTGGCGCCCCTCGTGCGGCTGCGACGCAAGCCGCCGAACTGACGTCTGTGGCGCGTGCCATTGAATGTGGGCGGCGTCATGCGGTCATCGCACCATCGTTAGATGGAAGGTGGCCTATCATGAGGCATGGCAGCAAGACCAGATACGAAGCGATCCAGGCCGTCAGGGCCGGCGCCAGCCTGAGGCAAGCGGCGACGCCGTGCCTGTGCGAATGCGCACGCACGGCGTCGTGACGTCAGGGTTCCGTTTCTAGATGGCGCCTTCGTAGGCTGGGCCGACGTCTATGGGGCACTGGCCGCGCGTGGCCTCCACGAGGCGCGCCTTCAGGCCCTCCGCCTCCTCGTCCAGCGCGCGGAACGCAAGATGCACGCACTCGGCGAAGTCGGTGGACGCCACAGCCACGCCAGGGCCTTCGGCTGCACGCAGAACCGCCTGGTACAGGTCGTAAGGCACGGAAAGCGACACGTCGCGGCATACCGACACCACGGCGACATGCGCCGCGGCTATGGCCTCCTGGCACGCCTGGGTGTACGCGCGCACCAGGCCGCCCGTGCCCAGCAGCGTTCCCCCGAAATAGCGCGTGGTGACGCATATAACGTCGACAAGCTCGGCATGGGCAAGCGTCTCGTAGGTCGGAAGCCCGGAAGTCTGCGGAGGTTCGCCGTCGTCGGAATAACGCACGCGGCCGCCCCGCAGCACGTAGGCGTAAACGTTGTGGCGCGCCTGCGCATGCTCGGTGCGCACCGACTGCAGGAACGCCAGCGCGGCTTCCTCGTCGTCGACGTGGGCGAGCTGCGCGATGAACCGCGACTTCTTCTCCACCACCTCGGCGACGGACGTGCCCTCTATGGTTCTGTAGGAGCTCAATTGAAGAGGTCCTGGGCCTTCGTGATGCCGTCCTTCAGGAAGCAGAGCACGCATTCGGACGCCCGCTGCACGCCCGACTCGAACAGCTCGGCCGCCTCGCCCCGGGGCTTCGACAGCACGTAATCGGCCGCGGGCATGCGTCCGGGGGGATGCCCTATGCCCACCTTCACCTGGTAGAAGTTCTTCGAGCCGACCTTGTCGATTATGGACCGCACGCCGTTCTGGCCGCCGTGCCCGCTGGAGAACTTCATGCGCACCGATCCTTCGGGCAGGTCCATGTCGTCGCGCACGACCACGAGGCGTTCCTTCGGCACGTCGTGCTTGCGCATGAGCTGCGACACGGGAACGCCGGACAGGTTCATGAAGCTCTGCGGCTTGGCGACGTAGAGCTGCTTGCCGTCCCATTCGCGCGACGCCACCAGCGACCCGCACTCCTGCTTCCAGTAGTTGGCACGCACCTCGGCGGCAACGGCGTCAGCGGCGGCGAATCCAGCGTTGTGTCGCGTGCCGTCGTATTCGGACCCTGGGTTGCCCAGCCCGACGACCAGCCAAGCCTCCTCTTCCACGCCTTCCCCTAAAGCGCGAAGTCGGGGTCGAACAGCTCGGAGACGGACGTGTTGCCGTAGACGTTGGCGATCGCGCGGGCGAACAGCGACGCGACGCTGACCACCTTGATCTTGCCCGTCTGCCTCTCGAGCGGCACGGGGATGGTGTCGCACACCACCACTTCCTTGACCGGGGCGTTCTCGAGCCTTTCGTAGGCAGGGCCAGAGAACACGGGGTGCGTGGCGCAGATGTATACCTCTTCGGCGCCGTTGGCCTTCAGAGTGGCCGCGGCGGCCGCGATCGTTCCGCCCGTGTCGATCATGTCGTCGTTGATGATGCAGATCTTGCCGTCGACGTCGCCGATGAGCGCCGTTATCTCGGCCTTGTTGTGGCCCGGACGCCCCTTGTGCATGATGGCCAGGTCGGCCTCGAGCATGTCGGACAGCTTCTTGGCCGCCTTCGCGCGGCCCACGTCGGGCGACACGACGCACACCTTGTCCTTCGGGAAGTTCTTCGCCTTGAAGTAGTCGGCGAGGATGGGAAGCGCCGTGAGGTGGTCCACCGGCACGTCGAAGAAGCCCTGTATCTGGCCCTGGTGCAGGTCGATGGACATGACGCGGTTCACGCCGGCGGTGGTGAGCAGGTTGGCCACGAGCTTCGCCGTGATGGGCTCGCGCGCCGCGGCCTTGCGGTCCTGGCGCGAGTAGCCGTAGTGCGTGATTACGGCGGTTATGGTGCGGGCGGACGCCCTCTTGGCGGCGTCGGCCATGATCAGCAGCTCCATCAGCGCGTCGTTCACGTGCTCGCCGGCCACCGACTGAACGATGAACACGTCGGCTCCGCGCACGCTTTCCAGGTAGCGCGCGTATATCTCGCCGTTGGCGAACTTCTCGAGCTTCACCTTCCCCAGGTCGACGCCCAAAACGTCGGCTATCTTCTCGGCAAGCTCGGGGCTGACGGACCCGGAGAACAGCGCCAGCGATTTCTGCATCTCAGTCATTTGGTTCGAACCTTTCCGTCGGTTTCGTACAGGGCGTAGCCAGCAGTCGCATGCGGACGCACGCCTACTTCTTGTGCTCGATCACCCACTCGTCGTATATCTTCTCGCGCGACCGGGCCACGGCCAGGGCGTTGTCGGGGACGTTCTTCGTGATGACCGACCCTGCGCCCACCACGACGTTGTCGCCTATCTCGACGGGGGCCACCATCATGGTGTCCGACCCGATGAAGGTCGCGTCGCCGATGACGGTGCGGTGCTTGTTCTTGCCGTCGTAGTTGCAGGTGATCGAGCCGGCGCCGATGTTGACGCCCTCGCCCATCTGTGTGTCGCCGATGTAGGAGAGGTGCGGGACCTTCGATCCCTTCCCGATGACCGACTTCTTGATCTCGACGTGGGTTCCCGCCTTCGCGCCCTCGCAAAGGTGCGCCCCGGGACGCAGGTAGGCGCGCGGGCCGGACGTTGCGGCGTCTTCCAGCACGGCCTCGTGCGCGACAGTCTCGTCTACGACGCAGCCGTTGCCCACCTGGGTGTCGTAAAGGCGCGTGTTCGGCCCTATGGTGCAGCCTTCGCCCACGTGCGTGTTCTTCAGCATGGTGACGGGGAGAAGCGTGGTGTCCTCGCCTATCTCGACGTCGCCTATCAGCGTGACGTTCGGGTGCAGCGTGACGTCGCGGGCGATCCTGACGTCGGGGCCGCACCACACCAGCTCGGGGGCGATCATGGTGACGCCGCCGTCCATCAGCGCGTCGTTGATCTGCATCTGCTTGATGCGGCAGGCCTCGGCCAGCTGCTTGCGGGAATTCACGCCCAGGCACTCCTCGGGGTCGTCGGATTCCAGCGCAATGGTCTTTTGACCCTTGCCGCGCAGCACCGCCATGGCGTCGGTCAGGTAGTACTCGCCCTGCGCGTTGTCGGTGCCTATCTCGCGCAGCGCCTCGCGAAGGCTTTCCGCGTCGAAGCAGTAGAAGCCCGAGTTGCACTCGCAGATGCCGGCCTCCTCGGGGGTTGCGTCCTTCTGCTCGACTATGCGCGTGACGGTGGCGCCCGTCGCCGCGCCCGCGGCCAGGCCGAACCCTTCGCGGACTATGCGTCCGTAGCCGAACGGGTCGTCGAGGCGCATGGTGAGCACCACGGCGGCCGCATCGTTTTCCGACTGCGCGTCGGCCAGCGCCTTGATGGTCTCGGAAGTTATCAGCGGGCAGTCGCCGGAAAGGATGACGACCGACCCTTCGAAGCCCGAAAGCGCCGGCGACTCTAGCGCGCACTGCACCGCATGGGCGGTGCCAAGGCGTTCGGGCTGTTCGGCCGTCTCGCATTCGCCCTGCACAAGCGGAAGCACCTGTTCGGCCTCGTGGCCGACGACGGCCACCACCTTCTGGATGCCTGCGCCCTTGGCGGCGTCCACGACCCAGTTGACCAGCGGCTTTCCAAGGATCTCGTGCGCCACCTTGGGCTTTTTTGACTTAAGCCGGGTGCCGGCCCCTGCGGCCAGCACGATTGCTGCGACGTCGTTCATGCGCCCCCCTCGAAGCTGTTTTCGACAGGGTTACATGATAGCGCGTTTACTCGTCGCGGTCGCGTCGCTCTATGCGCAGTTCGCGGGTGCCGATGGCGTCCTCGCGCACCTTCTTCAATTCCTCGGCCAGGTCGTCGTCGGCCAGCTCCTCTATCATCTCGTCGCGCTTGCGCATGGCCTCGCGGTCGCTGTGCGACACGTTCTCGGGGTTCTTGTGCACGCTGACGAAGCTCACGCCCTGCTTCTCTGCCACCTTCGCCTGGAAGAACAGCAGCGTGAACCCGACTATTCCGGCAACCAGCGACGCCATGAGGATCGACAGCTTCGCCTCGGTTATCAGCACGTCGCTTGCGTAGGCCAGGTTCGCCACGAAGATGGCCATCGTAAAGCCGACGCCGCCCAGTATGGACGCCCCAAGCATATGCATCCAGTTGACGTTCTCGGGAAGCGTGGCGATCTTCGTCTTCACGGTTATGAAGCTGAACAGCATGATTCCGATGGGCTTGCCCAGCACCAATCCGAAAAACACGCCCAGCACCACAGGCGAAGACACCATGGTGGCGAAGTCTAGCCCTTCGAAGGACACGTCGGCGTTGGTCAGCGCGAACAGCGGAAGTATGGCGAAGTACACCCAGGGGTAGAGCATCTGCTCGAGCCTAGTGGCCGGAGGCACGGCCTGCTTGGACACCCTGGATATGCTGGACACGGTGGTTATGTACTTCTTCTGGGCGACGAGCGGAGTGTTGTCGCCGTCGTAGAAGGCGCTGGCCAACCTCACGCGGTCGTCCGACCACGACAGGAAGTTCTGCAGGTTGATGCCCGACCCCGAAGGGATGGCGAACGCCAGCAGCACGCCGGATATGGTGGAGTGTATGCCGGACATGAACACGCACACCCACAGCACGCAACCCACCAGGATGTAGGGCACCAGGGAAAACACGTGCATGCGCTTCATGCAAAGCAACAAGGCGAACACCACGGCAGCCGCAGCAAGCCATAAGAAGTCGGGGCTTTCGCCGTAGAAGATGGCGATCACCAGGATGGCTATGATGTCGTCGGCCACCGCCAACGTGGACAGGAACACGCGCACGCCGTTTGGCACGCGGCTGCCCAGAAGCGCCAGGATGCCCAGCGCGAACGCGATGTCGGTCGCGGTGGGCACGCCCCAGCCGTGCACGGCCTCGGGATGCGACGCGTTGAACAGCAGGTAGATGCATATGGGGGCGCACACACCGCCTGCCGCGCCCAGTATGGGCAGTATGGCCTGCCGGATGTTGGTCAGTTCCCCCGCCGTCATCTCGTATTTGATCTCGAGCCCCACCAGCAGGAAGAAAATGGCCATGAAGACGTCGTTGATTATGTGCGCGAACGACATCTCGCCGTGGAAGAAGTCGCCGAGCCCGATGACGACGTGCGTGTTCCAGAAGGAAAGGAAGGCGTCGTATGCGCCCGTGTTCGCGACGACCAGGGCCACGATGGCCGCGATGAGCATGACGGCCGCGGCTTTCGTCGACGAATGGGTGAAGCTGATCAGCTGGCGAAGCCGCTTGTTGCGCCCCTGCACCTCTTTTATGAAAATGCCGTGAGGGTCTGGGTTCTCGGGGGTAGGTTGGACGAGCACCGGTCCTTCGGGGGAATCCTCCACGTCGAGGAACTCCTTCGACGTGGCTATGGGCTGCCCGTTGCCGTTGAGGCTCACGCCGTGTTCGATCCGGACGGCGCCGGGCGCCGGCTCCCTCGCCGTGTTTCCGCCGTCCGCCTTCTGTTCCGTTGCGCCGCCTTCGACGCCGTTCTTTTCTTCCTTCATGCGAATCACTCCAATGGATTTCGCCCTATGTTACCAAATGCAACAATTCATAATCGCCTCCTGGCGTCTTGGTTTATCAGCTGACAATTGGGTTATCCTAGGTTCGGTAACATTGGCCGACTATACAGAGGTGGTAAGTATGGATGTCACCGTATCCGGACGCAAGATGCCCGTAAGCGACTCGCTGAAGGCCTATGCCGAAGACAAGATCGGCGGCGCGGTGGAGCAGCTGGACGTAGGCGCGATCTCCTGCGACGTGGTGCTGTACAGGGAGAAGAACCCCGCGAACCCCAATCCCGCGATCTGCGAGGTTACGGTGCTGATGAAGGGCCACGTCGCCCGCGTCGAGGAAAGCGAGCAGGACATGTTCGCAGCCATCGACGTGGCGGCCCCCCAGATAGCCCCCCAGCTCCGCAAGTTAAAGAAGCGCGTGCGCAGCAAG
>CBCTKQ010000043.1:0-11222 GCA_965147515.1 uncultured Eggerthellaceae bacterium
GATGACAGAAGACCGGCATGGAAGCGTTGCTCCGCCTTGCATAGGGCTAAAACGCCTCCGACGCGCATCTGACGTCTTTCCGGCCTACGTTCGCAGGCGTCCTAACGCGCAGCTTGCCCGGATGCGTGCGATTCAAGCGCAGAAGCCATCGCGAGAAGCGCCGCCTCCACCGTCTGCGCCCTGACGGAGTCCCGGTCGCCGTCGAACTGCTTGCGCACGGCCGAGACGACGCCGAAGGCATAGACCCCCATCCAGACGGTCCCCACGGGCTTTCCAGGCTCCGCGCCCGTCGGTCCCGCGATTCCCGTCACCGACACCGCAACGTCGGCATCGAGGCGCCTTGCAGCGCCTTCTGCCATCTCCACTGCGACTTCCTCGCACACCGGCCCCTGCTCGTCGAGAAGAAGGGAGCCGACGCCTAGGACCTTGTGCTTCGAATCCGTCGCATAGGTCACGAAGCCGCCTGCGAAGACGGCCGAGCTTCCCGGGACCGAAGTGATGCACTCGGACACCCATCCCCCTGTCAGGCTTTCGGCGCACGCAAGGGTCACGCCTGCCTCGGATGCGCGTCCAACGACTTCGGAAGCGAGCGCTTTCAGCCCGCTTTCGCTGTGGAAAACCTCAGGCTCGGGTTGCGCCAGGGCGTTCGCGGGATCCTCCTTGCAAGCAGCACCCCCGTCGTCGCCTTCGTCCCCGTCGGCGGGAAACAGAAGAGGTCGGGCCTTCATGATGTAGTCGAACATCGACAGGACCGTCATCACCAGCGCCGCGATCATGACGAGCCACGACACCACGTAAAGCGGGTTGCCTACCGCTGCCTGCACGTCGGGGATGTAGAGCGAGTCCTTCACTAGGAACAGCACTATGGCGACGATCTGCAGCACGGTCTTCGCCTTGCCGTACCAGCTTGCGGCGATGACCACCCCTTTCGTGGCCGCCACCATCCTTATGCCCGACACGATGAACTCGCGGGTGAGTATTATGAGCACGGGCCACGAAGGTATCACGCGCAGCTCGACCAAGGCTATCAGGGCCGCAGCCACGAGTATCTTGTCGGCCAGAGGGTCGAGGAACTTTCCCAGGTCGGTGACCTCGCCGCGGCTTCGGGCAAGGTACCCGTCTATCCAGTCGGTGCAGGATATGACGACGAAGACCCCGGCCGCCACGAGCGCCTTGGCCTGGTCGGTTACCACGTGGAGGATGCCGAACCATTCGGGCCACGGGCTCAACAGAGCCACCACGAACAGCGGCACGAGGCATATCCTCAGGAACGTGACCACGTTCGCAGGCGTCCAGACCTTCTGGCGTTGCCTGTTTCCGCTCATAAACGCACCGCCTCCATGTCGTAAAGCAGCGCGTCTTCGACCTGGCATGCGACGACGCTTCCCGGCTCGCCGCCGTCGACGTAGGTCACGCCGTCGACCTCAGGCGCCTGGACGATCGCGCGTCCGAAAAGCTGGCCGTCCTCTTCGACGCCTTCCACGAGGACAGGCATCGAGACTCCGACGCGCTCGCCCACGACGGCCGAGCTCACGGCGTCGGCCACGGTGCGCAGCCGCTCCGCCCTGTACTCCTTCTCGTCCTCGTCCACCTGGTCGGGTAGCGAGAAGCTGGCCGTCCCCTCCTCGCGAGAGTACGGGAACACCCCGACGTAGTCGAAGGCCGTGTCCTCCACGAATGCGACGAGCTCGTCGAAGTCGTCTTCCGTCTCGCCGGGGAATCCGGCTATGAGCGTCGTCCTTAGGGCGATTCCCGGAACCTTGGCGCGGGCCTTGGCGACGAGTGCGTCGAACTGCTCGCGCGACCCCTCGCGGTTCATGTCCTTCAATATGCGCGGAACACAGTGCTGCATGGGGATGTCTAGATAGGGCGCGACGTTTTCGCGCGAGGCCAGCACGTCCAGAAGCTCGTCCGTAACGCTCTGAGGCTGCGTGTACATGGCACGGAACCACACGTCGGGATGAAGCGCGGAAAGGTGGTCCAGAAGCGCCGCAAGGCTTGAAGGACGTTCGAAGTCGGTGCCCCAAAGGCCTGTGTCCTGGCCGATGAGGACGACTTCCCGGGCACCGTCCGATATGACCCTTTCCGCCTCATGGACGACCTGCTCGAGGGAAAAACTGTGGTATCTGCCCCTGATGTAGGGAATCGTGCAGTACGAGCAGAACCTGTCGCATCCGTCGGATATCTTCACATATGCGGAAACGGGCCCCGTCGTCTGCGAAGGACGCTCCTCCCCTGCAAACGCGTCCGAGGCGTCCGCAAGGAAGCCGTCCGCATCCTGAGGCGCAGAAGCCGCATTACCCGCGTCTTCGATGCATTCCCGCACGACCCGCGCGATGTCATGCTCGTCCGAGCACGGCACGAAGGCGGCCGCCTCCGTCAGCTCGTCGGCGAGCTCGGCGCCGAACCGCGAAGGCATGCACCCTGCGACCACGACGGGGACGCCCCTGCTCCTGACGGCTTCCATGTCCGCAACCTCGAAGATGGCGTCGAGGCTCTCCTCGATGGCCGGGCGGATGAACGAGCAGGTGTTCACGACGACGGCGTCGCACTCTTCCGGGCAGCATGCGACCCCCATCCCCTCGCGGGCGAGGGATTCCTGCATGTCCCTGGTGTCGACCTCGTTCTTCGCGCAACCCAGCGTGATGAAATAGACGGAAGGGCGCGCGCCTGCCCGCCCTTCCGGTTGATGCGAACCCATGTGCCGCCTGCCAGCTTTCCCGAAAACGGCCTAGCGGTAATTCGTGTACTGCAGGGGGATTCCGTAGTCCTGCTGCCTGAGATGGGCTATGACGTCCTGAAGGGTGTCCCTGGACGCCGAGCTCACGCGCAGCTTGTCGCCTTCGATCTGCACCTTGATCTTCATCTTGAGCGACTTGAGCTCCTTGTTGATCTTCTTCAAGGTGTCCTCGTCGATGCCGCTGACGATCTGGCCGCACCTCTTCACGCGTCCGCCCGACACGTCGGTGGGATTGCCCCACTTCACGGCGGCGATGTCGATGCCGCGCTTGATCAGCTTGGCGTTGATGATGTCGATCACCTGGCCCGCCACGAAGTCGGACGGGGCGACGACGGTCATCTCGTGCTTCTGCTTGTCCAGCTCGATCTCGGCGTCGGCGTCCTTCAGGTCGTAACGCTGGGAGAGTTCCTTGCGGGCCTGCTGGAAGGCGTTGTCCACCTCTTGCATGTCCACCTGGGACACTACGTCGAAACTTGATTCCTTGGATGCCATGTCATGCCTTTCTAGCGCGGTTTCATTTCCTGTTTGTACAAGTTAGCACAAACGGAGGGCCTATCGCGATTGCGAGCCCCTGCTTGACGAAGATGACGACGAACTGGAACCTGAGGACGACCCGGAGCTGGACTTCGAGCTTGACGACTTGGAGCTGGACGATGCCGACGAGCTGGAGTCCGACGAGCGCGACTTCGAGCTTGACGCCCTGCCGTGGTCGACGTTCCACTGGTCGAGGATCTGCTGGAAGTCGACCGTGTAGGTGTACACGCTGCTTCCCGACGCCTTCTCGAACTCGACCTCCTCGCCGTCGAGTTCGAGCTTCACGACGGAGGGTATGGCGGTCTTTATCATGAGCTTGTCGCGCACCTCGAACGATTCCTCGGCGGGCCCCTTGACCACTTCGGCGATGCTGGGCGTGGATGACCCGTCCTCGTACACCTCGATCCAGCTTTCCTCGCCGTCGGCCCCGGTGAACTTGAACTCGGCGAATTCCGGGGCGGTGTCCACCTGCGTTCCGGTCGGGTTGTCTTCCGGGCTGGAAGTGTCTGTAAGGCCGGAGATGGGGATGTCGGGAACGTCTTCCGACGCCTGCTTGCTGCCGTTGCTTATGACCACCACGACGATGAGCAGCACCACCACGGCGGCCACGATCGCCAGGATCATGGGAAGGTTCATGGCGGCTATGCCCGAGTTCGCGCCTCCGGCGCTGCCTCTGGCGTAAGGAGGGGTGGACCCTATGGTGTTGAACGACCTGGGAACCTTCGTTTCCTGCCTTCCACGGCCCTGGGTCAACGACCCGATTGCAGACCCTATGCCGAGGGCCATCCTCTCCCCCAGCCCCGCGTCCTGCCTCGCCCCGCGGGAGGAACGCGTCCTTCCACCGGTCGCCGGAGCCCCTGCGTCGCGGTCGTATCGCGACGTGCGGGGGCGTCCAGCAGGAGTGGGGTCGACGAGGTCGCGCCCTGCACGGCCGCCTGAGCGTTGTCTTGACGCCTGCGCACGCTGGCCCTCGCGAGAAGACCTCCCCTGGTCGTAGGAACGGGCGGACTGCCTGCGGCCCGAAGACTGTCCTGCCCCGTAGGAGCCTCGGGAGCCGGATGCGCGCCTGGGGGTGCCCACCTCGTGCATGTGCATCTCGTCGAGGAACATGTCGGTTATGGCCTGCTCGTCGAGCTTCAGCGCGCGGGCGTAGGCCCGCACCATGTTCTTGGAGTAACCGCGGGCAGGCATGCGGTCGAAGTCGCTGTTCTCTATCGCCTGGAGGATGTCGGGGCGTATGTGCAGGCGCCTGGACATGGACGTGAGGTCGTAGCCGCTGCGTTCGCGCTCGCTTCTGAGTATGTTTCCGTACGACCTGTCGCTAGGCATCTGCTTCCCTATGCTTTCAGCTGGTCTTAGCGGCCGGCACCCGTCACTCGGAGGCTTCGAATGCCTTGACTGTCTCCAGTTCCATCTCGTCAAGGAGCACGTCTCGGGGCCGCGAGCCGTTGGCGGGCCCGACGACGCCGATTTCTTCCAGTTGGTCCATTATACGCCCTGCGCGAGCATAACCCACCTTGAGCCGCCTCTGAATGTTGGACGTGGACCCCATGTTGCTCGACACCACTATGTCGGCGGCCTCCCAGAGAAGCGGGTCGCGGTCGGCCCCGTCGCCCCCCGACGGGCTGGTGTCGCCGTGCGAGTAGGTGTTCGTGTTCAGTATCTCGGAATGGTACTCGGGGCTCGCCTGGTCCTTGATGAAGTCGACCACTGCGTTTATCTCGTCCTCGGTGACGAAGCACCCTTGGATGCGCTGAGGCTTGGCGAGTTCGGGCTTTGACAGCAGAAGGTCGCCCAGGCCGATGAGGCTTTCCGCGCCAGGCGAGTCGAGCACGACACGCGAGTCGACGCTAGAGGCGACGTTGAACGCGATGCGGTTCGTGATGTTGGCCTTGATCAGGCCCGTCACCACGTTCGCCGACGGCCTTTGCGTGGCCACGATCAAATGGATCCCCGCAGCGCGTGCGAGCTGGGCGATGCGGCTGATCGATATCTCGACCTCCTTGCCCACGTTCATCATGAGGTCGGCGAGCTCGTCGATGATTATGACGATGTACGGAAGCTCTTCCAGGGCTTCCTCGTTCGGATCGGAATCCTCGGAGGCGCTGGCGGCCGAAGCCTTCACCTTGGCGTTGTACTGGCCGATGTTGCGAGCACCGAGCTTGCTGAAGACCTTCAGGCGCCTCTCCATCTCGGCCACCCCCCTAGCCAAGGCGCTTGCGGACTCCTTCGTCTAGGTGACCACGGGAACGTAAAGGTGCGGGATGCCGTTGTAGGGGGTGAACTCGACCCGCTTCGGGTCGATCATGATGAACCTGACCTCGGCGGGCGTGGCACGCATCAGGATGGACATGATCATGCCGTTTATCGCCACCGACTTGCCCGACCCGGTGGTGCCGCCGATGAGCAAATGGGGCATCTTCGCAAGGTCAGAGACTATGGAATGGCCTTCCACGTCCTTCCCGATGGCTATCTGCAGCGGGCCGTCAGGCGCGTCTTTCAGCACGTCCGACAGAAGCACGGTCTCGCGCTTCGCGTTCGGCACCTCGATGCCGACGTAGTTCGTTCCCGGAACGGGCGCGAATATCCTGACGCCCGGAGACGCCAGCGCGAGCGCGATGTCGTCGGTGAGCGCGGTCACGCGGCTGACTCGCACCCCGGCGGGAAGGTCAACCTCGAACAGCGTCACCGTTGGGCCGGCGATCCAGTCGACCACCTCGGCGTCGATGTTGAAGTCGGAAAGCACGGTCTGCAGCGCGTCGGCAGTGTGCTCCAGTTCGGTGGAAGACCCCTTCTTCTTGGACCCCTTCGACGCGTTGAGCAGCTTCATGCTGGGAAGCACGAACCCGTCGAGAGGCGTCGGGGACGGGTCTGGCGCCGCAGAGGCCTTGGATGCGCGCTTGCGAGGGTTGGAGCCCCCCTGCTTCTTCCTGGGGTTGTTCTCCCCTTCCACATCGATGTCGGCCGCCTCGGCCTCCGGAGCCTGGTAGAAAGGCTCGGGCTCGCCGTCGATGTCCCGGGAGGCGCGCGGGTTGTTGGACGCCCCCCTCTTCCTGGACAAGGGGCGCGTCATCGACATCGGCTCTGACGAGGCGTCCTCGTCGAAGGGCGGCTCGTCGTCGAAGGCGCCTGCGGCGAGGTCTTGATGGACGGTCGGCACGAGCCTCCTGGTCGCGGTCGGCGCAGGGTCGGGCTGCACGGCGTCTTGCGGGACGATGCGCCTGCTGCGCTGGAAGGCAGGCTGCACTGGCGTGTCGTAGGCACGCTGCGGCGCGCCGAAGACCGCAGTGTGGTTCGGGTCGAATCCTGCGCGTGCGACCTCTGCATCCATGTAGGCCTGCGCCTCGTCGAAGCCCACCTGCTCCTGAGGTGCGCGCCTGACGCGGGCGAACCCCGCAGACGAGCTGTGCCTCTCCGGCGAATGCAGCCTCTCGAAGCCCTCCTTCTTGGCGCGCGCGACCTCGATGAGCTTCGAGATGGAGAAGCCAACTATCAGAAGGCCTATGACCATGAATCCGGCGAAGATGACGCCGCTTATCACGCGTCCGAGCAGCATGATGCCGCACCACGCAAGCGACGAGCCGATGTAGCCGCCGTAGCCCACGAGCGCATACTCGGCGAACAGCAGCGAAGGGTCGTCCTTGCCCACGTTGGATATCGGGGCGAAGAGCGCTATGAAGCCCAGCAATGCGACGAATATCACGGTGAGGCCTATGGCCGCGCGCGCAGGAACCCTTTCGGTGCGGAACCTGTACAGGAAGGTGAGGCCTATGGCCAAAAGCACGAAGGGGAGGATATAGCACCCTACCCCGAACGCCAGGTGGATGCCCTTCGACGCGATGCCGCTGAGCACCGCGTCGCTGGAAGGCATGGCCGCAAGCAGCATCATGACCACGGCAAGCACTATGAACACGACGCCAACGATGTCGCGCCGGGTGGTGGAGTCGATTATTCCGTCCCCGTCGCGGCGCGCGTCCTCGGGAGAGCGGCGCCTTTGAAGGGACGCGCTCGCGGGTTTCTCCTGCGCCGGCTTCGCCTTCTTGCCGGATGGTTTCTTCCCAGCCACCTGCGACCTACACCTCGAGCAGGTTGATGACTATCATCGGCTTCTGCTTGGTCTTGTCCCAGAGGATGGAGGACAGCTTGTTGCGCGCGTCGCGCCTGATCTCGCGGATGGTGGGGTTCTCGCGGCGCAAGGCGCCCTGTATGGCCTGGGTGACGGCCGAGGTGGCCTCGCGCGACAGATACGCGTCGTCGCCGCCAGTGATGCCGTGCATCTCCACCGCGACCTTGCCCACCAGCTTCCTGCCGGAAAGGTCGATGGCTGCCGCCACGCTTGCGAAGCCCTGCGCCCCCAGGTCGGTGCGCTCGTCCAGCACGTCCTGGGACGTGTCGCCCACGGACAGGCCGTCGACGTAGATGATTCCGCTCTGGACGCCCTCGCCGCGCTCTATGCCCTTGCTGGACAGCACCAGCGAGTCGCCGTTCTCCAGTATGAAGATGTTCTCCTCGGGGACGCCAGTGGCCTCCGCGAGTTCGGCATGGGCCCGGAGGTGCTGCACTTCCCCATGCACGGGAAGGAACGCCTTGGGCTTCACGATGCTGAGCACGAGCTTCAATTCCTCGGCCCCGGCATGCCCCGACACGTGCACCTGCGCTCGCTTCTTGTCGAAGATGTCGACGCCTATCTTGGCCAACGAATTCACCACACGCGTCACGGCCTTCTCGTTGCCGGGAACGGGCGTTGCGGAGATGATGACGGTGTCGCCCTTCTCTATGTCGATGGTCTTGTGCTCGCCGTTGGCTATGCGCGCAAGCGCCGAAAGCGGCTCGCCCTGCGAGCCGGTGCACATTATCACGACGTTCTCGGGCGGCGTGCCGGAGAGTTCGTATGCGTCGATAAGGTCGGAGTCGGATATGTCCAGGTAGCCAAGCTTCCTGGCGATGTCGGTGTTCTGGATCATGGACCGTCCCGTGACCACAACCTTGCGCCCTGCCGCCACAGCAGCGTCGCAGATCTGCTGCATGCGGTGGATGTGGCTTGCGAACGAGGCGATTATCACGCGTCCTTTCGCCTGCGAGATTATCTGCCTTAGCGCCTTGCCCACCTCCGCCTCGGATGGTGTGAAGTTGGGGTTGGTCGCGTTGGTGGAGTCGCTCATCATGAGGTCGACGCCCTGCTCCCCGAACCGCGCAAGCGCGGCGAAGTCGGTGGTGACGCCGTCTATGGGCGTCTGGTCCAGCTTGAAGTCGCCCATGTGCAGCACGTTGCCCGCAGGGCTTTCGATGAAGACGCCGAGGGCGCCTGGGATGGAGTGGTTGACGGAGAAGAACGTCGCCTTCATGCAGCCCAGCTTTATGGTGTCGCCCGACTTCACTTCGACGAGCTTGGCGTTGCGCACCTTGTGTTCGGCGAACTTGCCCTCGATGAGCCCCAGCGTGAGCTTGGTCGCATAGATGGGCACCTGGCGGTCGAGGTCCTTCATCAGGTACGGAAGGGCGCCGGTGTGGTCCTCGTGGCCGTGCGTGACGATTATCCCGCGCAGCTTGTCGGCGTTCTCCAGCACGTAGGTGTAGTCGGGAAGTATGAGGTCGATGCCTGGATGGTCGTCGTCGGGGAACATGAGCCCGGCGTCGTCGAGGATCATGTCGCCCTTGCATTCGAAGGCGGTCATGTTCTTTCCGATGGCGTCGAGGCCTCCCAGCGGGATTATTTCGAGCTTCGCGTTGGCGTCCTTGTTGCGGGAGTCGAACACGCGACGGTCGCCTTTGCGCCTTCTGCGCGACGGGCCCTGCTCGGAGTCGCGCGTGAGGTGCGGCCGCTGCCTGTCGTAGTCGACGTGCTTGTACGAGCTCGTCTTCTTCTTGCGCTGGCCGTTTCCTTGCTTCTGGCCCTGGTTCTTCTGCTGGCCGTTCTTCTGGTTCTGGTTCCTTTGGGACTGCTTCCCTTCGTTTCGAGGCGCGGGCTTGCCTTTTCCGCCCGTCTCGGGTCGCGTGCCCTTGGCACGTGGTTCTTGGTTTTGCATTGGGTTTCTTCCTTGTCGGTCTAGATGACCCCGACCTCCTGCATGATGGACTTCAGCCTTTCGGATTGTTGCGGGGTCGCGTCGATTAGCGGAAGCCTGACTCCGCCCACGGGGAATCCCGCGAGCTTCAGGGCCTCCTTCACGAGAATGGGGTTCGATGTCTCGAACAGCCCGTTCATGAGAGGCATCAGCCTCTCGTTCGCCTCCTGTGCCGCATCCCACGAGCCTTCGGCGCAGAGGTCTACGATTTCCTTCATCCGCCCGGGGGCCACGTTTCCCGTCGTGGATATGACGCCGGTGCCTCCCAGCCTCATTATGGGGAGCGTGGCGGAGTCGTCGCCCGATATCACCTCGAAGCCGTCGGGCGCCTGGGCGATTATCTGCTCGATCTGGCGCATGTCGCCGGACGCTTCCTTGATGGCCACGATGTTGTCGCATTCCCTGGCCAGCGCGACCGTCGTTTCGGCCTGCATGTTGATGACGCAGCGGCCAGGTATGTTGTACAGCACGATGGGAAGGTCGACTGCCGCCGCTATTGCAGCGAAATGCCTTCGCAGGCCCTCTTGCGGAGGCTTGTTGTAGTAGGGCACGACGCACATGAGGGCGTCGACCCCCAGCTTCGACACATCCTTGGCGAAGCTCACAGTGTCGGCCGTGCAGTTGTCGCCCACGTTGGCGATTATGGGAACCCTGCCGCCTGCGGCGGACACGGCCTCCTTGAAGAGCTCGATCTTGTTGGGGTAGAAGACCGTGGGCGACTCCCCCGTGGTTCCGTTGACGACCAGCGCGTCGTTGCCGCCGACTATCAGCCTGTCGACGAACTGCCCCGTCCGTTCGAGGTCGAGCTCCCCCTCGGAGTCGAAGGGCGTGACCATGGCCGTTATCAGTCGCCCGAAGCGCGGGTTTGTGGATGGCATCTGTGCTCCTTGTTTGCTGCGATTGGATGCGGAACTCTGCTTGCAATTATAGTATGAACGTCCCCGGGCCGCCACATTCGCAAGGAATGCACAGAAGCGCGCCGAAAGAGGCTTGAGGCGGAGAGGCTAGCAGAGGTCGGGCATGAGCTTGTCCAGCCCGACGACGAGCCCGCTGCGCTCGCCGACGGACCTCGCCGCCAGAAGGACGCCGGGCATGTACGACTCGCGGTCCCACGACTCGTGCGAGATGGAAAGCATCTGCCCCATGGACCCGAAGATGACCTGCTGGTTGGCGACGAAGCCCATCGAACGCACGGAATGCACGGGAATCCCGTCAACGAGCGCCCCCCGGGCGCCCTCGAACCCGTCCATCTCGGTCTCGCGCCCCGGCGCCTCGCTCGGACGCCCGTCCCGGGAGGCGGCGATCATGCGCGCGGTGTTCACCGCGGTGCCCGAAGGCGAGTCCTTCTTGTTGCAGTGGTGGTACTCGATGACCTCGGCCTGCGGGAAGTACTTCGCAGCCACGCCCGCGAAATGCATCATGAGCACGGCACCGATGGTGAAGTTCGGTGCATAGAACAGGCACGTGCCGTCCGGAGCCTTCGAAGCCAGCGCCTCGAGCTGCCCCGTGGAAAGGCCCGTGGTGCCGACCACGCAGTCCACTCCCCGCTCGAGCGCGGCCTCCACGTTAGCGGCAACGGCATCGGGCTGCGTGAAGTCGACAAGCACGTCCGCTTCGACGGAGTCGAGCGCGTCGGCAACGCTGGGAAACGCCGGAAAGGGCGCGTCCTGCGCCTGGGCAGGCGCATTGGGGTCGATTCCGCAAACAACCTGCATGTCGTCTGCGCCCTGGACGGCGGACACGACCGCCGAACCCATGCGCCCTAAATATCCCGATACCGCTACCCTGATCATGATTAAGCCTGGTGGGAACGACGAGGGGTACGGTGCTGGCGGCCGTCCGAGCCCTGCTTGCGGCCGTCGTGGCCGCCATGGTTGCGGCGC
>CBCTKQ010000044.1:0-11022 GCA_965147515.1 uncultured Eggerthellaceae bacterium
CCGGGAGTATGAAGTCGAACGCGGATATGCGGTCGGTGGCAACGAGCAGCAGCTCGTCGCCAAGGTCGTAGATGTCGCGTACCTTGCCCTGGTAGTCGGGTTTGCGCATGTGAATCCCCTTCTCTTGTTTCCCCTGGGTTGATGTGTTGGCCGCGTGACTGTGGGGCGTTCGCTTTCGCGTGACAGAACTCGAGACGCCAAGCAGGCCCGACCCCACCGTCACGCAGCCACTCGTTTTATTCCTCCACCGCTTCCTCGGTGATGTCGACGGCTATCTTGTCCACCCTGAAGCGGTCCATCTCGAGCACGGTCAGAAGCACGCCGACCTTCTTGGTGGCCGTGCGGTGCTCCATTCGCACCGAATCTCCCGCCTCGGGGATGCGGTCCATCAGCATCAGCACCAAACCGCCCGCCGTCTCCACCTTGTCGGAATCGTCGGGGACGAAGCCCAGCAGCTCTTCCAGCTCGTCCATGGACATGCTTCCGTCTATCACCATGGTGCCGTCGGGAAGCTGGATGACCTCGTCGTCGGAATCGTGGCGGTATTCGTCGTCGATGCGCCCGACGATCTGCTCCATCACGTCGGCCAGCGTTACGATGCCGGCCGTTCCGCCGTGCTCGTCGACCACCAGGCAGATCTCGGTGCGTGCCTCCTGAAGCACGTCTATGACGCGCGCGATGGCCATCGTCTCGGGCACGGGAGGCAGCTCGCGCACCTTCCAGTCGCTCATGGGCGTGTCGGGGGCGAGCCCGTACAGGTCTTTTATGTGCACGAACCCGAGCACGCGGTCGGGGCTTCCCTGGCAGACGGGGTACCTGGTGTACTTGTAGCTGTGGATGGTGCTGAGGTTTTCCTCCAGCGGGTCGTCCACGTCCAGGAACACCACGTCGGTGCGCGGGGTCATTATGGTTTCGGCGTCCTTGTCGCCCAGGTCGAGGATGTTGTCCACGAACTCGTTCTGCTCGGGGTTGATAAGGCCGCTTTCGGTGGACTCGTCCACAAGGATCTTGATCTCGTCGCCGGTGTACACTTCGTGTTCGTTGGCGGGGTCGTGCCCCAGCAGCCTTACCACCCCGTTGGTGATGGTGTTGAACAGCCACATGATGGGGTACGTCACCTTGTAGAAGACCAGCAGCGGGCCTGCCGTGGCAAGCGCATAGCGCTCGGTGGAGAAGATGGCGAGCGACTTCGGGATGAGCTCGCCGACGACCACGTGCAGCGTGGTCATGATGAAGTAGCCGATGGCCACGGCGAACACGGCGATGACGGCCTCGGGGGCGCCGAACAGCTGGAACAGCGGGCGGATGAGCTCGGCGAACACCGGCTCGCCCAGCCAGCCAAGGGCCAGGGACGCCAGCGTGATGCCCAGCTGGCAGGCCGACAGGTAGGCGTTCACGTTCTCGGCGATCTTGTACGCCTGCTTCGCGCCGCGCTTGCCTTCGGCGATGGATATCTCGAGCTGCGACTTGCGCACGCGCACCAGCGCGAACTCGGCGATCACGAAGAACGCGTTCATCAAAAGGAACAGGACGACCAGCACCAGGCTGATCGCTATGGATGCCCACTCAGGCATTTCTCATTCTCCTCCGCGGTCTACTTGCTTGCGGGCGAGGCAGGCGCCTCGCATTCGGCCTTGCCGTCCTCGTCGTCGCAATAAGCCACATCCTGCGGGCGCCCTTCGAGGTATGCCTCCATCGAATAGCGCGTGATGTCGCTTCTGTTGATTATTCCGCAAATTTTACCATCCTCCATGACCGGAACCTTCTTGAGGTGGTATTCGGCAAGCACTCGACAAACTTCGTCGATGTCGGAATGCACGTTGACGCTTATGAGGTTGTGGACGCCGATGCTGGACACGGGGAGGTCCATCATCTGCTCCAGCTTCTCGCCGTACTTCCGGTTGTCCTCGGCCGACGCGGCGATCAGCGCGATGGGGTCGAGGTACGACTCGCTCTTGCGCGACAGGGTCTTCAGTATGTCGCCGTCGGATATGAACCCGATCGGCGTTCCCTCGTCGTCCACCACGGGGCACGCGCTTATGCCCTCGTCGATGAACAGCTGCATGGCGTCCTTCACGGTGTCGTCGCTGCGCAGCACGTACACGTCCTTCTTCATGATCTTGGTAAGCAGGACGCGGTTTGTGTCGGAATGGCCCGGCTCCTCCTCGCCTTCGTTGCCGGTGGCCTCGACGGTGCCAGGGCGCCCCTTCACGAACACTATGGTCAGCACGAGCCCGACAAGCACCAGCGCCGTGCACACGAGGAACGACACGTTGAAGGCGTACATCGAGCCCTGCAGCGGCCCGAACTGGGGAATGATGGTGGACCCGACGAGCGAGTAGATGGACACCACCACGGCGGTGCCCAGCGACCCTGCCACCATGCGCAGCGTGTTGTTGATGGACGTGCCATGGTTCATCAGCTTCGTGTCGAGCGAGTTCATTCCCCAGGTGGTGATGGGCATGTTCACCAGCGCCATGGAGAACATGCGCACAGCGAACACCACCGTGATGAACACGATGTTGGTGTCGAGCGCCACGAACCCGAAGCACAGCGTGGTGAGGCACAGAAGCGACATGCCCACGATTCCCATGACGCGCGGCCCGTAGCGGTCGAAGACCTTCCCTGCTATGGGGTTCATGATTCCCATGATGATGGCGCCGGGCATGATGACCAGGCCCGACATCGTGGCCGAATAGCCCATCAGGTTCTGCACGTAGATGGGCATGAGCACGGGCGCTACCAGAAGCGACGCCTGCACCAGCATGCATATTATGGTGGCCACCAGGAAGTTGCGGTTCAGCAGGATGCGCACGCGCAGCATGGGGGTCTTCAGGTGGTTCTGGCGGACGAAGAACCACACGACGCACACGGCGCCCACCAGCGTGGTGCCGACGCTCCACGCGTCGATTCCTGACGAGCCAACGATGCTGAAGCCGTACAGAAGGCCTCCGAAGCCCAGCGTGGACAGCACCACCGACAGCGGGTCCAGCGACGCCTTCGCGTCCCCTTCCCTCATGCGGGCGTCTATGAGGAACGCAGCCATGACGATTACGACGACCGACAGGCCCGTGATGACGTAGAACATGACGTGCCAGCTGGCCACGTCCACCATGATGCCCGACACGGTGGGGCCGATGGCCGGCGCGAACGCGATGACCAGCCCGAACACGCCCATGGCCGATCCGCGGCGCTCGATGGGGAACGTGATCAGCAGCACCGTCATGGACATGGGCATCAGGATGCCTGCGCCGACCGCCTGCACGAGGCGCCCGGCCAGAAGCACGGGGAAGTTCGGCCCCCAGGCGCACATGAGCGTGCCTAGCGCGAACACCGACATTGAGAACAGGAACAGCCCCTTTATGGAGAAGCGGTCCTGCAGGTAGGCTGTGATGGGGATCATGATGGCGTTCATCAGCGTGAAGCCGCTGGTGAGCCACTGGCCCGTGGCCGCGTCGATGGACATCTCGTCCATGATGGCCGGAAGCGCAGGCGTCACCAGCGTCTGATTGAGAATGGTGACGAACGACCCGATGACGATGACGACGAGCATCATCCACTGCTTCTTTGTAAGTCCCATGCCTGTTCCCTCTTGCGTAGTTTTCCAGCTTCTACGATAGCACTAATGCGCATAGGCTGCGGAAAGGGCCACAGGGCCTTCTAAAAAGCTGTTATAAATATGCTGCCTATCTTCTAAGGATTTTTTAGAAGATAGGGGGCTTCCATTTCCCCGAGTTAGTCCGAGGCGTCGATTCGAGTCTTCGCCCAAGCAGCCGCGCAGCCCTTTCAATTTCTAGCTGCGGTTAGCGTATCAATGCGCCGATGACCTTCTTCCTGAAGATGATGGCAACAACGGTTGCGGCTATCTCTATCGCAAAGGCCACGGGGATTCCAAATGCGCCGGATTCGAAGCCAGCGGACGCAATGCGCACGGAGGTTTCGTAGACAAGGAAGACGAACAGCCAGCCCAAGCCCTTTTGATGGCGCTCTACGAAACGGCCGACAGGGCCTCTGCGCATGTGACGTCTGGTTTTTTCGTTAAGGGCCTTATGGTCGGGCAGGTCGATCTTCGTGTGATGGGTCAGCGCGGGGTTCTCAGGATGCAGCTCCCATACGCCTATCGCTTCTGGTGCCGACGGGTATATTCTGCAATCGATCTTGGGCACGAACAGCCCCATATCGCGCACCCAGGCAACGTCCCTATCCTTCGGACGCAAGAACTCCAAGCCCGTCCAGCCATAATGCGATGCAACGGGTGTGATATCGCGAGCGCCTATCGCTTCCTTTTGCGCCGCAAGGTTCATCTCGAGCCACAAGTCGTAGTCTTCGCATAGAGCATACGCGAACGGGGCACCTACGTTTCCGACCCATCCGCTTCTCGCTGCCGTATGGTAGCCACCAGGGCTTAGGATGCTGACACGTCCATAAGGGGTGTTCACCCAGTCGTCCTTCGCAGCGCCTCGATACTTCTGGCTCGTTTCCCAATATCTAGAGGTGTGCTTGGCTGCCTGGCGTTCTGCTTCTGGACCGTAGATATATCGCGGCGCATAACAAACCCACTTCAGTCCGTCCTCTCGAGGATAGCGGGCGTTAGTGAACCAGTAGTAACACCATTCATCGTCAGTCCAAGCACGGTTTAAGGCACCCCAACTCTCTACGCTGATGAGGCTCGCGTCAACGGCGCAACCAGTAGACCTCTTTTCCTCTTCATAGAGACCGGTATGGGGATTCTTCTTGGGCTGACTTATGTAGACCGGATTCCAGCTCTTCTTCTTGCTTTCCCAGAACTCGGGCTTATCCTTGAACGAACGGGGAGGCATGAACGACATGAACGCCTGCCAGTCTTCTTGCGCCCACTGAGCCTGCGGCTTGCTTGTGTATTCGCAGTCCGTGAAAGGGGCGTCATTGCTGGCATCGTCGCTGAAAAAGTCTTCTTCCGCAGCTGCCCAGAAGTTATCCCAGTCTGCTTTGCTCCAAGATGATTCGGTTGAAGCGTCGCCATCTTGGCTGGCCGATTCGCCCTGATTGCCAGAATCAGATTGAGGCGAACATTCAATGACTACATTTTCATCGTCGAGGAAGTATGTTTCCAGGTATTCTTTGGCCTCGTTGACCAAGGCCATTTCTTCGTCAGTCCCACCGACATCTGGATGGCACATCTTCACCTTGGAGCGATAAGCGGCTATGAATTGTTTGTAATCATACGCACCAGTCAGCCCAAGAATCTCTTCGGCATAACAACGTGACATTTTCGGAGCTCTGCGTCCCATTATTAAACTTTGTGCACAAAGAAATCTGGCATTGATTCAACGATTAAGAATAAATGAAGAAGTGTGACACACTTCAAGCGAGCCTATTCAATGGCTAGTCTGGAAAGGGCTGAGGCAGCGAAGAAACAATCTCTTTGACAAACTCAATGAAGGGTTTCCCGTACTCAAGCAGCATCGAAGGATTATCCCTAACTGCTTGCAAAAACTTTCCGATCTTGCCATTTCCTTTTAGCAGCTTCCCAAATTCAGGATTACTATCACAGAGCTTCTTGAGATATTCGTTTACCTTGCTCTTCAGCTCTTCGTCCTTGATGCATTCTTCGCAAAGAATCCCGATATATTGAACAGAAGGAATCTTTATAGATTCGCTGGTGATAGAAGCCTCTGCATAAGTATTCTCATCATTCACCAGATAGTTTTTGGCCCACTCCAAGTCGTAAAGACTGCGGATATGAACGAAGACCCACCTGCCATCAGAGCTGCAAGTAGCAGGGTTTTTCAGAATGATTTCTGCGAACGATGGCTCCACTTCTATAGTGTTTTGTTTGTACCTATAGCGAAGATTCCGAACCTGCGAAGGCTTTAGTCCCAGCTCCTGCGCAAGCTCGAAATCCGTCTTCGTTTCCTTATTCGGCTGCGCCTCATAATAGACGCGAAAAAGCAATTCTTTTGTCAGAGAAACGGTAATTCGGGAAAAATTCCCCTCGAAGTATTCTTCGATAACAGGAGTGAAATCATATTGGCTATCTACTTGAATTTTATCCGATGATTTATCTTCCATGGTCATTTGAAAGATGTGTCAAGCAATAAGCATTAACATTGAAGGCCGTTTTCTCTGTAGAATTGATCAATCAACCCTTGGTTCGGCATATATTTTGCACAATACCAGGACAAGTCGCTATAAGTTTCCGCACATACTGGATCATTTTTCGCAATCTTGCAGTTCTGACAACTACACCAGTATTGTCCCGGCTCGCATGCAAAAATACATGTAGGGCAATGCCCGATAAAGCTTTCCTCCATCATTCACCCCTTTTTAAATTCATCGAAACCGCATTTAGAGCATACCCCCCCCCCGAGAGATTCTGTCAAGCAAACGGAAGACGAAGCAGATGCACCATAGGGGGCAGTTCCCTGCGTCTCACTTGCGAAAAGCAGTCACCGCAAGGGCATGACCCCGCACACGTTGCATATTCGGAAGGTTCTTATAGACGCCTTGTCTGTGACCGACGCGCACCACCTCGACGACAAGCTCGGTCTCTTCGATGCGCACGAGTATGCGATAGCTTCCAACCCGATAGCGCCATCCCTGCCGCGTGCCCTGGATTGCCTTAGATCCAGGCACGCCTTTCGGATTGTCGCTCCCCTCCAGGTTGCCCCTGACCCATTTGACGATCATGAGGCGCCGTTTCTTGGAAACGGCCCTCAACAGCCATTGGCCCGCAAGTAATCCTTCAGATACGGCACCGCAAAATCCACCATGCCCCGCTCGGGCGACAGTATGATTCCTGAATCGATAAGCCTGCGACGGTACTTCTGGGCGTAATCGGGGCTTTCGTCCATCGCCTTCGCGACGTCTGACATCCTCGCAGGGATGCCAACCTCCGCCATGGCGTACAAGAAGTCGACATCCTTGGCGGAAAGGGCAGCCAGCGTCGTCTTGCAAACGTCGTTCTCGTAGTCTTCCTGGGCGGTTCGAAGGGCCTCGCCAACAGACTCCTCATCAAGTACGCCGTCTTCCGGAGAGTAAAGCGCTACGTTGTGTCCGATAAGCTGCAGCAAATAGGGCGACCCGTTCACTGCATGGGACGCAGTGCGGCGCAAATCGTTAGACAGATTCAAGCCAAGCCGCTTGAATGATTCCTTGTAGAACGCATCAACGTCTGCGAACGACAGCGGTCCAAGCTCGGCCTTGCGGGCGCGGTTCAAGAAGGTGAGAACCTTGTCGTTGAGCGTCGCCGAGACCGCCCCGGGAAGCCCTGCCATCACCATGGCGACGTTCAAGCCTTCCCCGACGAGCTCCTGATAGGCAATCACGAGCTGGCGGATCTCCGGCGAGTTCGCCTGCAGCTCGTCGACCAGGATGAGAATCCCCTTCCCTTCCCCGGAAAGAACGCGTGCGAGCTGAGTGAGCTTGTGCTGAAAGCTTTTCGACTCCTGCACCTCGCGCGTGAACTGCAACCCGGCTGAGAATCCAAGCACGCCCAGGCTTCCCCCAGCAAGCTGCAGCTTCTGCTTGTCCATCCCGTTCTCGCCGGCGTCCTGTATCTTCTCGACGATGCGCTCAAGCATTCCCTCGGAAGCGATGGTTGGGGTTGCCACAACGAAGCCCGCATCCGAGGCTCGCTCTGCCAATTCCCAAAGCAGTACGGTTTTGCCGCTGCCTCGTTGCCCCAGAAGAACGATGGCGCGATCCCGGCTTCCCAGAGCACTTCCCAACCCTGCAAGAAGTTCCGCAAGCACCGGCTCCCGACCAACAAGCTTGCTCGGACGGTTGCCAAATGAAGGAGAAAAGATGGGGTCTGCGACCATGACGCTGCCTCCCTGCTAAGCCTGGTTCAGGTTTCTTTTTTTTCCTATTTTTTCCTTTTTTTCCTTTTCGTCAATAGAGGTCAGTCTTTTTTTGCTCTTTATTGAACCTGTATACGAACATGCAAGAATGGAAAGTGAGCGAGCGACGCATCCATTAGTTCTAGTTCGCACGAAAGAACGACATTATTGGGTACGTGAAAAAGACTTGCGAGCAGTCGCATGGAGCGAGGGCTTCCGTGGTGTGCCGAATTGCCCTGAAGGGCCGAGCCGTTGACCTTCGTGCCACGGCGAAGGCCATGAAGGGCAAGGCGGCATATCACGGGAGGCCGCAGCGTCAATCAATACTTCGGCCGTCCAAGAACGAAGTATCTAAGAGTTGAAAATGGATTCGATGGCCGGGCGGTCGAGCTTGCCGTGCTCGTTGCGCGGGAGCTGGTCGAACACGAAGATGCTGATGGGCACAGTGAAGGTGGAAAACCACGGGCGCGTGGTCTCTTCCACCACCTGAGGGGTCAACGCGGGGTCGCTTCTTTCGATTATGGCCACGGGAAGCATGCCGCAGCGCGAGTCGTTGACCCCGAACACGTGGACGCCCGACACGCCGCCCACGTGGCGCAGCACGTCGGCTATCTCGACCGGGTAGATGTTCTGGCCGGCGGACACGAACATGTCCTTGCTGCGGTTCTGCAGGTAGACCAGTCCCCCTTCGAGGGACGCCTTCTCGTCTGCGATGAACATGTGGTCGACGGTGAACGCGGTGCGCGAGTTCAGGTAGCCGTTGAATATGCCCGGGCCGTGCAGCGCCAGGCGCCCGCAGCCTTCCTCGTCTTGATCGACGATGCGGACCTCGTATCCGTCCATTGGCTGCAGGCCGCCCTTGAAGTCGGGGGCGATCAGAGTGGCCGCGATGGTGCCCGAGGTTTCGGGTATGCCGTAGCTGGCGAACACCCTGGCGCCCAGGTCGTATGCGCGCTTCACGGTGCGCGGGCTTCGCGTGCGCCCGGTAAGCAGCACGCACTGGTAGCGCGAAAGGCGGCTGGGGATGCCTGGGACGGCGTCGTTGCGCCATTCCTCGACGGTGAGCAGGTCTTGAAGCATGGCGTCGTCGACGGCCACGTGCGTGACGCGGTTGCGCTCGGCGTCGCGAAGCACCTGCTCGGCGTCGTTGCCCGTGTGCAGGCGGAACGGCGTCTTCCCCACCACCGACCGCATGACCGACTGCAGGCCGTCGATGCTGCCCAAGGGAAGCACGCACTGCCAGACCGACGAAGGCGCCGTTTCCGTCTTGCGCGACGCGCTGGACGCCGAGAACGAGTTGAACGGGAGGCGTTCCTGCCAAAGCCTGTTGGCGCCCGCACCCAGGCACGAGTTCGCCACGGACGAAGCGTCCAGCAGCTGCGCCCATGTCAGCGGCACCGCCTTCAGCTTCCGACGCTTGCCGTCGCCTTCCTCGCGCCTTCCGCCCGAGAACATGATGACCGCGAGCGAGTCGCGGTCGAACAGATGGGCAGCCCGCTCGGCGAAGTGGACCGTGTCGTCTATGACGTCCTGGCTTTCGCCCATGATGGAGCGGTTGCGCCTGGACTGCCCGTATATGCTTGTCACTATGCCGGTGTCGTCGGTGGGAAGGTTGCGCACGTCGTGCATGAGCTGGGCCGCAAGGATGGAATCGACCTTGTGGGACACGGCGACCCCCGCGCGCTCTATCTCGAACATGCACGACATCTTCTCGCTTTCGGAAAGCCCGTGGTCGATCATGACCATGGTGATTCCGACGTACGCAGCCGCGAGCATGATGAAGACGTACTCGGGGCCGTTGGGAAGGTCGATGGCCATGGTCTCCCCAGGCCTGATGCCGGCGCCCTGAAGCTTGCGGGCAAGCGCCGCGGAGGCCAGACGCGCCTCCCAGCAGGTGTAGGAGAATTCCTTGCCGTCGTCGTCGATGAATGTGAAGAAGTCCCCGTCGGGGTTTATTCGCACGCTGCTTTCGAAGAAGTCGATCATGCCGGGCGGGTGCACCTGCTTGTCGGCGACGATGCGCACGAAAAGCCGCCTTGTATGAAAACGCCGCGCACGACCATGCCCACGAATACCTTCTACGACGATGGAACGCGGTTGCGCGTTCCACGGAAATGTAAAGGGGATGCGGGCGTGGAGTGGTTGTTACGGCGTTTGCCCGCGACCGCAATCCATCATACCGTAAGTGGTGTCACTTCCGGCTGGGAATATACAATATCTTGTAATTTTTTGGGCCTGCGACACAAGCAGTTGTTACGCTCCCGTAATGTCACAAAGCCGCCGCGTAGAGGCCTTATGGCGCCCGAATGGGGTGTTTTGGGCGGCTAGAGTCCCGCGTTCTTCAGCACGGCAGGCACCTCGCCGATGCCCACCAGCTGCTCTTCGTGGCTGGACATGTTGCGCACCTTCGCGAGGCCCTGCGACAGCTCGTCGGGGCCAAGCACCACCACGAAGCGGGCGCGCAGCTTGTCGGCGAGCTTGAACTGGCTCTTGAGGGAGCGCCCCTGGTGGTCGAGCTCGGTGGCTATCCCTGCGTCGCGGCATTCCTGCGCAAGCCTGAAGGCGGCGTCGCGCACGTCGTCGGTGGCGCAGGCCACGAACAGGTCGACCTTGCGCGCGTCGGGGAAGGAGACGCCCGCCTCCTGCAGGGCCAGCACGGTGCGCTCGTAGCCCAGCGCGAAGCCGAAGCCGGGCGTGGGGCGGCCGCCCACCTCCTCGGCCAGCTTGTCGTAGCGGCCTCCGCCGCCGATGGCGCTCTGGCTTCCTAGGCCGTCGGCCACCTGCACCTCGAACACCGTGCGCGTGTAGTAGTCCAGCCCGCGCACAAGCGTCGGGTCTTCCTCGAAATCGATGCCCGCGTCGTGAAGCAGAGCCTTCACGCGCCCGTAGTGCTCGAGGCATTCCTCGCACAGATGGTCGGTTATCTTGGGGGCGTCGGCCATCGCCTGCGCACAGCCTGGCACCTTGCAGTCGAAGGCGCGCAGCGGGTTCGTGTCCATGCGGCGGCGGCAGTCCTCGCAAAGGGCGCCCTCGTGCTGTTCCATGTATGCGCGCACGGCGTCGCGGTAGGCAGGGCGGCACTTCTCGCATCCCATGGAGTTCACCAGCAGCCGCATGGCCCGGTGCGGCATTCCCATCTTGGCGTAGAAGCGCATCAGCATCACTATCGCCTCGGCTTCGATGGTCGGGTCGGCCTCGCCCA
>CBCTKQ010000045.1:0-11006 GCA_965147515.1 uncultured Eggerthellaceae bacterium
TGATACTGGTGCTGTTCGCGTGCAACCTGCTGGCCTCCTTCATGCAATCGCTGATGAACATCGCGCTCGACTACGTGTCGGAGGAATACCACGTGTCTCTTTCCGAGGCCAACCTGCTGGTATTGGGCTATTCCATCGTGGCCGGCGTCGTGATCGTGCTGGCTGCGACCAGCCTTCGCCGCTTCGGGCTGAGGAAGGTGATGCTGTTCGGCCTCGTCGTGTCGTTCGCCGGGTCGCTGCTAGGCGTGCTTGCCTGGGACTTTCCTTCACTGGTCGTGGCACGGCTCGTGCAGGCCGTCGCCACCGGGCTCTATTTCCCCGTGGTGAACGAGGCGTTGCTGAACCTCTCGCCCAAGAACGGCGCCGGGCGCCTGCTTGCCATAGACAGCGGCGTCATCGGGGTCGGCCTTGCGGTCGCCCCCATAATCTCCGGGCTCGTCATAACGTACTGGGGGCTTCGCGTGCTCTTCGCCATACCCACGGTGGCCGCCTTCGTGCTCTTCTTCTTCACGTGGCGCGTCCTGGTCGACATCATGCCCCGCCAGAAGCTCTCCATTGACGGGCTTAGCGTCGCTCTCATAGCCGTCGGGCTTTCCGCGTTCATGGTCGGATTGAACTACGTGGCGCGCTACCCGGTCCCGATGGCAGCGCTCATGGTCGCAGGAGTGGCCGTGTGCGCCTGGTTCGTGCACCGGCAGGGACGCCTCGACCAGCCCCTGTTGGACATGCGCCCCTTCCGCAACAGGACGTACGTCATGGGCGAGACGCTCATCGTCCTCAGCTACATGAGCTCGATCTACCTCAGTTTGATGATCCCGCTTTACCTGGAAGGCGTCTCGGGATTCACCCCGTTCGTAGCCGGCTGCCTGGTAGCCCCGGCGGTGCTCTGCTATGCGGGGCTGTGCTTCGTCAGCGGGCGTGTCCTGGGGAAGTCGGGGGCGTGGCCGCTCGTGCCCATCGGGTTCGGCGTGTGCCTCGTCGGGTTCGTGGCGCTTGCGGTGTCCACGCACTTGGGCATCGCAGTGGCGGTCGTGTGCTGCATGGCGCTCGCATGCGCGGGAATCGGCGCCGAGTACCCTGCCATCAAGAGCGTCGATTTGGAGGTGCTTCCTCCCGAGCTGTCCACCAGCGGCTCGTCGATCCATTCCACCTTGGTCCAGGTGGCGGGTTCGATCTCGTCCGCCTTGTTCGTGGGAATCATGTCCGGGCGGGTGCATCAGGCGATGGCCGACGGCGCTACGAAGGCGCAGGCGTACGGCGACGGGTTCACGCTCACCGTCTATCTTGCCATCGCCTTCGTGATTGCTGCCACCGTGCTGTCGGTGGCGTATGCCCGCCATGTGTCGAATCTGGACGGGGGAGATACGTCCAAGAAGGCGCCTAAGGCGAAGGACGCGCCCGCATAAAGACATCAAGGTCTACAGCTGGAGCCCCGCCGCCTAGGGGGGTTGCGGCGGGGCTCTCATGCCGCACGCCTTACGCCCGTCGCCGTCCGGTTTCCTTGTTCCTTGGCTTCGTGATGCGGGCGAAGACGAGGCTCGTCACGAAGGCCACGGCCCCTGATGCGGCCATGGCCGTGTAAACGAACAGGCTCACTCCGCTGCAGGCGCTCATCACGGCCTGCTGGAAGGCGGAACCGCCGGCGATGTCGGTGTTCACGATCGCCAGGTGATGCGGGAAGCGCTTGGCGCCGTAGCGTTCGCGGGCGAATGCGGTGGCCTGGGGAGCCACGCTGCCGTAGCCCATGACCATCATCAGGCAGCCGATGACGTAGAGCCATCCTTGCCCGAAGAAGAACGAGCAGGCCAGCGTGGTGCATGCCGCGAAGGCGACCGTGGCCACCAGTATCATGGAGAACTGGAGCCCCTTCCTGTCGTAGATGACGCCCATCGTTAGGCCAGACAATCCGTTCACAATGGGGATGATCCCCACCAGCGTGGCGGCGAAAGCCGCGTCCACGCCCAGCTCGAGGGCTCCCTGCATGGAGGTCCCGATGACCACGAGGCCCGCGCCTAGGATGATGATGGCCCACAGGTAGTAGCCGTAGAAGGCCGGGTCGCGGAAGATGCGGCGCTGGTCGGCCTCGTCGTCTGCCCCAGCCTTGGCGTCCGACACGAATTCGGCGTCGGAAGACAGCTCTTCGGAAGCCAGGGCCTCTTTCTGCGTGTCCACGCCAAGAATCTCGCCAACGTTCTCGGGCGCGCGCTTCAGGAAGCAGGCCAGGAACACGAACACCACGCAGGCCGTCGCTGCGACGGCTCCCAGCGCGACGGGGATGCCTGCCGCCCCGATGATGGCGCGGGTCAGCGTGCCCAATGTGAGCGACCCCAGCCCGAAGCCCATGAACATGACGCCCGAGGCGAAGCCGGTGCGGTCGGGGAACCAAAGGGTTACCGTGGCTATGGTGACGTTGTATCCCAGCCCCGTCCCGCAACCGATGAACACGCCGTAGCATACGTACAAGGCCCATATGCCTTGCGAGGCCAGAAGCGCGGTGCCGGCGAATCCGCAGACGAGCAGCGCGGCGGCGAGCAGTATGGCCCCGCGCACGCCGAGGCGCCTAAGCACGCGCACTCCGATCAGGCCGCCCACGCAGAACGACATCATGCAGATGGTGAAGGTCACCTTGACGGCCGACATCTCCCAGCCGTATATGTCGGCAAGGGGCGTCGCGAAAAGCGACCATGCGTACACCAGCCCCAGCACCAGGAACGACGCCGCCGACGTGAAGAGGTAGACGTATCTCCTGCGCTTGATCGAATTCGCATCCATGGTTTCTCCTGACTTTCGTGCCTGACCTAATGTTAGAGGCTTGAAGTTCCTTTTGAACGCGGTTTTGTCTATCATTGACTAAGGCTAAAACCTGACACTCAAGGAGAAGCGGTGTATTCACGTCAGATAGAGTCGTTCATCGAGGTGGCCAACGCAGGCAGCTTCAGCAAGGCGGCAAGGGCGCTGTACATCGCCCCATCGTCGCTGATACAGCAGATAGACCTTCTTGAGAAGCGCCTGGACGTCGTCCTGTTCGAGCGCGGGAGGCGCGGAGTGAAGCTTACCGAGGCGGGCGAGTCGCTTCATAGGGACGCGGTCGAGATCGTGAGGCTTTCCGACGAGGCCGTCGCGCGCGCCCGGTCGCTGCAGCGCGGAGAAGGCCCCATACGCGTGGCGACCTCGCTGCTGATGAAGTGCCGGATGCTTCCCGGGATCTGGTCACACATGATCGAGGACGTCCCCGGCACGAGGATCGACATCATCTCGCTGGAGAGCGCAGGCGTCCAGCCTGGCGACTATTTGCGTGGGCTTGGAACGTCCTACGACGTCATGGAAGGCTTGTACATGTCCGAGTTATACAGGGACCGCTGCCTTTTCCTCGAACTTGCGCGCACCCGGCTTTGCCTCGCGATGCCCGAAACGATCGAAACATGCGCACCTTCCGGCCCGGAATCCGTCGGTTCCGACATGCTTCGCGGGCTGGACCTGGTGATGATGAAGCCAGGGGTGTCGGCGGAATACGACGCGGCGCGCGCCTACCTCGAGTGCTTGGGGGCCGACCGGATCACTGACGTCCCCTTCTACACCATGGAGCTGTTCGCGGACTGCGAGCTGAACAAGCGCGCCATAGTGACGGTCGACATATGGAAGGACATCCATCCCGGGCTGGTCTGCGTGCCCTTCGACGAACCGCACGACATGCCCTACGGTTTGGTCTTCCCCAAGCATCCAAGCCCGCAGGTCGCAAGGCTGTACCACACGGCGATGGAGCACGCCTGACGCGGAGAAGCGGCCCTGCGTCCCCGCTTTTCCCTTGGATAATATGCTTCGATAATGTAATGTTTGCCTGACAAGGGAAACACGCGCCAGGCTGCGCTTTTCCGGCGCCGTGCACCCCGTGGAGAAGCCGGGGCGGTTCAAGCCAGGCGTCGTCTAGAAAGGCAAGTGAGACCGTCCGTATGCGACAGACCGACACAGACAACAAGGAAAGGCGCGGTTTCTACGTTCGCGCCATCGTCGTCGTGCTGATCTTCGCGTTGATGGGTACCTCGATCTGGGCGATTTCCAAGAGGACGTACGACGACATGTCGGAGGCTGCCATATCCAGCCTGAACGAGAACCTCACCCTCATGAAGAGCACCGTGGAAGCCATCTTCCAGAGCGAGGCCGACTTCCAGCTGGTGACGGCCGAGGAACTGGCCGAGACCGCCGACCCATTGGAGGCCGTGACCCGCATGCCGAGCGGCGAGACGGCCACGCTCGTTTCCTTCGTCCCCGAGGGCGCGTCGGAAGGAGCCTCCAACGACGGGAAGCCCTTCGACCCGTCGAAGCTCGACTTCGAAGGCGGAGGAAGGGTCTCGGGACTTGGCCTTTCACGGTCGTACGTGAACTCGATGGGGACCTGGGCCTACACGATGGCATGCCCAGTCAGGCGTGGCGCCCAGGATGTGGGCACGCTTTACATGGAGTACTCGTTCGACGTCGTGGACCGCGCCCTTCCCCGGGGCTTCTACGGGAACCAGGCCGTGCTCTACCTAATGGACGCCGCAAGCGAGCGCTTCGTGCTGAAGCCCGAGGGAATGGGCGAGCGCGACGCGGGTCACATCAACCTCGAGGACTTCTACCGCGCCAATGCGATCACCGACCCGGCGATCCTCGAGATGGTGAACGAAGGGATAGAGCAGCGGCGCAACGTGATGTTCGCCCACGAGGTGCGGGGGCAGGAATCGCTGTGCTTCCTGTGGTCCACCAACGGCGGCGCCATCTACCTGGTGGGCTACGTGCCCATGCAGGCCATCCAGCAGGAAGCCCAGGCGGTCAACGCCGCGCTCGTGCTGGTCGTCAGCGTGACCGTCCTGGCGTTCTGCCTGTGCGTGGCGCTGTTCGCGTTCAGCCGCCGCAAGCAGGCCCTGGCCCGGCGCGCCCGCGACGCCGAACGCGCCCAGCATGCGGAGCAGCTTTCGCAGGCGCTTCAGGCGGCGCAGCTCGCCAACGAGTCGAAGTCGGCCTTCCTCGCCAACATGAGCCACGACATACGCACCCCCATGAACGCCGTGCTCGGCTTCGCCACCATAATCGGACGCGAGGCGGACGACCCGTCGAAGGTGCGGGACTACGCGGGGAAGATCACGGCGTCGGGCAGGCATCTGCTCGACCTGATAAACGACGTGCTTGACATCTCGAAGATAGAAAGCGGCAAGGCGACGCTGAACCTGCAGGAATTCGACCTGGGCGACTCGCTTTCGGCCGTGGAGTCGATCATAGCCCCCATGGCGGCCGACAAGGGCCAGGACTTCCGCACCGAGATATCGGGCATCCGCCACGAGCGCGTGATAGGCGACGAGACCCATCTCAACCAGATACTGCTGAACCTGCTGTCCAACGCCGTGAAGTACACGCCCGAGGGCGGAAGCGTGTGGCTGCGCTTCATAGGGTTGCCGCAGAGGTCCGAGCGGTTGGAGCGCATCCGCATCGAGGTGCAGGACACCGGGTACGGCATGGCGCCCGAGTTCCTCGAGACGATATTCGACGCCTTCACCCGCGCAGAGAACTCGACCACCAACAAGGTGCAAGGCACCGGGCTCGGGATGTCCATCACAAAGAGCCTGGTGGACCTGATGGGAGGGACCATAAGCGTCGAGAGCGAAGAGGGTGCAGGCTCGCTGTTCAGGGTCGACCTAGAGCTGCGAGTTCCCGAGGAGCAGGCGCTTGGGTTCTTCTGGGAACGTGCCGGCATACGCCGGATGCTGGTCGTAGGGTCTTTCACGCCCCCTGCGGGGGCCATCCGCGGGTTCATGGAAGGAACCGGCGTCGCAGTGCGCGTCGCCGCATCCGTCGACGAGGCGCTTGCTGCAGGCGACGCCCAGGATTGCCAGCTCGTCCTGTACGTCTGCGAGTCGGTCGACGACGCCTCCCTGGCCGATGCCGAGCGCCTGCGTGCCTGTGTGCCGGACTTGGTGATGCTGTTCGTGCAGACCCGCGGCACAGTGCGGGACGGAGGCCTCAGGCTTCCACGGCGCAGCGCCGCGCTGGCATGGCCCTTCTTCCCGTCGATGCTGAAGGCTAAGGTGTCCGACGTGCTGGGGCTCGACGAATCGGCAGACTCGCAGCACGAGCACGCCCTTAAAGGCAAGCGCTTCCTGGCCGCCGAGGACAACTTCATGAACGCGTGCATCCTTGAGGACCTCCTGCAGCTGGAAGGGGCCGATGTGGAGATAGTGGAGAACGGCCAGCTGGCAGTCGAACGCTTCGACGCCTGCGAGCCGGGCGAGTTCGACGCCATACTGATGGACGTGCAGATGCCAGTCATGAACGGTCACGAGGCGGCGCGCGCGATCCGCGCGCTGCAAAGGGACGACGCGCGCACCATTCCGATATTCGCCATGACCGCCGACGCGTTCGCCGAAGACGAGCAGGCCGCCCTGGCCGCCGGAATGGACGCGCACGTGGCAAAGCCGCTGGACATAGAGGACCTGAAGAAGGCCGTGGACCGATTCGTCGGGAAAGGACGGACATCATGACGAACGACAAGCAACGCGCGCTTCCGCAGCCGATCGCCGCATTCGCCTCGGCCTTGGCCTGCGCCCTGGCCATGGTGCTTGCGCTTTCGGCGTGCGGCTCTTCCAAGCCCGTCGAGGACCTGGCCGTGCAGAACGAGGATTCGGGAACCGTGGTCAACTTCTTCAGCCCGATGGAGAAGGCCAGCGCCGACGCCGAGAACACGGCGCGCACCGCGTCCGACATGACCATAGCCATGGCCGAGGAACAGACCGGCGCCACCGTCGCCTACCACACCTACACCGCCGAGGACTACCAGGACAAGACGTACGACGAGGTGTGCATCGAGCGCGTGCGCAGCGGCAAGGACGACATGTTCCTGCTGAACACCGACGTCATCGTGGAGATGGGAAGCGAAGGCCTGCTCGCCGACTTGTCCGACCTTCCGGCGGCCGCCGACCTGCGGGACGTGGTGCGCGCGGCGAACACCGTCGACGGCAAGCTTGTCGCCATACCGCAGGAGGTCGTGGCGTACGGCCTGTTCGTCAACGCCGACATATTCCGCGACTGCCAGCTTCAGCTGCCAAGCACGCCTGACGAGTTCCTGGAGTGCTGCCGCGTGCTGAAGGCCAACGGGTACGACACGCCCATCGGGGCGAACCGCTGGTGGCTCGAGACGTTCGTGTTCGCACAGGCCTACGCCGACATGTACAACGGGGGAGACGTCCAGGCCGAGATAGCGGCGCTGAACTCGGGGCAGGCGCGCTACAGCGACTACATGCGCCCGGGGTTCGAGTTCCTGAAGCAGCTGATCGACACGGGATACGTCGACGCCCAGGACGCGCTCGTGAGCGAGGCTTTCGAGGGCGCAGGCGAGGGGAAGGACTTCATGGACGGGAAGACCCCCATCGTCATGGCCTACTGGGGCGCGGCGAACACCGACACCGCCTACGGCAGCCCCTCCTTCGACATGGAGGTGATCGGCTTCCCAAGCGACAAGGGGCAGATGCCCGTGCTGTCCATGACAGGCTATGCCGTGTCTGCGAAGGCCGAGCACCTCGACGAGGCCATGGACGTCATGGACGTCATGCTGTCCGAGGAGGCCATGGGGCTGTATGCCGAGACGAACCGCGTGATATCGCCGTCGAAGAACGTCAGCGTCGAATGCGTGGACGCGCTTAAGCCGCTAAGCGAGAAGGTCGAAGGCGACACGTACGTGCTGGCGTCGAACGCCGCCATGGACGTTGAGCAGTGGGGCAACGTCTGCCTGATCGTGCGCGACCTTCTGGGGGGCGCCTCGGTGGACGAGTGCATGGCCAAGCTGGACGGCCTGCAGGGGCTGTAGTTCGTCGAATCACGCTGTGCCGAAATTGGCCGACGCCCGGAGAGGTTGCGCTCGACGCGTCGTCGCCTCGAACTAACTCGGCTTTGCCGAGTGGATTTCTCGGCTCCTTTGGCTTACCTCGTCTCCACCTCTCCGGGCGTCGACCAATTTCGGCACAGAGCGCACGTCCCCTGTCACGTTCGATAGCGCGCCTTACAGCACGGCCTTGATGCGCTCGACGGCCTCCTTGGTGGCCTCGCGGTCTCCGAAGGCGGTAAGGCGTATGTATCCTTCCCCGGCCGGCCCGAATCCGGCCCCCGGGGTGGTCACCACGTTGGCCTTCTCCAGCAGCAGGTCGAAGAAGTCCCACGAAGGCATTCCGTCGGGGGTCTTGCACCACACGTACGGGCTGTTGACCGCCCCGAACACCTGAAGGCCGGCGCCTTCGAGGCCTTCCTTGATGACGCGGGCGTTCTCGCGGTAGTAGTCGAGCGCGCGTTCCACCTGGCGTGCGCCCTCGTCGGTGTATATGGCCGCCGCGCCCTTCTGGATTATGTACGACGCGCCGTTGAACTTGGTGGACTGCCTGCGCATCCACAGGTCGTTCAGCGACTGGCCGTCGCGCACGAGCGCCTTGGGGATGACGGTGTAGCCGCAACGCATGCCCGTGAAGCCTGCCGTCTTCGAGAACGAGCGGAACTCGATGGCGCAGGTCTTCGCGCCCTCCACCTCGAAGATGGAATGGGGCACGCCGGGTTCCGTGATGAAGCGCTCGTAGGCCGCGTCGAACATGATCAGCGAGTCGTTCTCGTTGGCGTAGTCCACCCAAGCCTTCAGCTGGTCGGCGGAAAGCACCGTTCCCGTGGGGTTGTTGGGCGAGCACAGGTAGATCACGTCCACGCGGTCCTCGGGGATCGGCGGGCAGAACCCGTTTTCGGCCGTGGTGGGCATGTAGTGGATGTCCGTCCATTCCTCGGCGTCCACGTCGTACTCGCCGGCCCGGCCCTCCAGCGCGTTGCTGTCCACGTACACCGGGTACACCGGGTCGCAGACCGCGACCTTGTTGTCGCGCGACAGGATGTCCCCGATGTTGCCGCAGTCGCTCTTGGCGCCGTCAGACACGAAGATCTCGTCGGGCGCGATGTCCACGCCACGGGCCTTGAAGTCGTGCTCGACTATGGCCTCGCGCAGGAAATCGTAGCCTTCGTAGGGGCCGTATCCCTTGAAGGTGTCGGCGCTTCGCTGCTCGTCGACGGCCTCGTGCATCGCGTCGACCACCGCCGGGACAAGCGGCTGCGTGACGTCGCCGATTCCCAGCTTGATTATCTTGGCGTCGGGGTTCGCGTCCTGGAACGCCTCGGTGCGCCGCGCGATCTCGGCGAAGAGGTAGCTTCCGGGCAGCTTCTCGAAGTTCTCGTTGACTTTGGCCATCATCTGTCCTTCCTGTAAACGGCCCTGTTGTTGGGCGTCTCGTCCACTTCCACCTGCGCGACCGGCAGTCCCTCGGCAAGCAGCCTGTCGTAGAAGTGCCGCGCGAGGTTCTCGGCCGTCGTGCGGAAGGGGAGCCACTTCAGCTGGAACCCTTCCTTTTCCAGCACCTTGGCGGCCTTCTTGGAAAGCGTGCCCTCCTCCACGAGGAACGTGTGGTCGAACTCGTCGGCCAGTCCGCGCACGGCGCGCTTGAACTCGCCGAAGTCGCGCACCATGCCCTTCTCGGTTCCGAAGGTGCCGAGCTCGGCCGCCTCGACCGTGACCTCCATGCGCCACCTGTGGCCGTGAAGGTTCTCGCACTTCCCATGGTAGTCCGCCAGGAAGTGCGCCGAATCGAAGAACGCATCTGTTTTCAGCTCGTACATACGCTTCCTAACCTTGGCTTGCTGCATCACCCGATTATAATGAATCGCATGGAAAACGAGGCATTGTACAAAGCGCGCGCGGAATACGCGAAGGTCGAGCAGCGTTACGTCGACTCCCTGCGCGCCAAGGGACTGAAGTTCGCCGAGCGAGGGGAAGGCGCCGGCGAATGCGCGCGCCTGCGCGAGCAGCTGGCGGCACGCGGGGTGAAGGTGCGCAACGCCGGCGCCTCGCTTTCCGCAGGCCATCTTTCGCCGGCCTGCGTGGAATGCACGGGCGAGCGTGGCAGCGAGACCTTCTCCACCACCTTCAAGTGCCATCGCGACTGCTACTTCTGCTTCAACAAGAACCAGCCCGACTACGAGAGGTTCTTCCGGGCCGGCTGCCCGTGGGAGGAAGGGCTTGAGCGCTGCCGCCGCGAGAACGAGACGCTGGGATGCGTGGGGCTCACCGGCGGCGAGCCGCTGCTCGACGTCGACGACTCGGTGGCGTTCTTGCGCCGCGCTCGCGAGCTGTTCCCCGATGCGCACATGCGCATGTACACGTCGGGCGACCTGCTGACCGCCGAATCGGCGCAGCGCCTTGCCGACGCAGGCCTCGACGAGATACGCTTCAGCGTGAAGGACGACGACCCGCCGCACATGCAGCAGAAGGTGCTGGACGCCATGCGGCTGGCGAAGGGCTTCTTCCCCAGCGTCATGGTGGAGATGCCTGTCGTGCCAGGGGCCGAGCAACACATGAAGGACCTGCTGCGCGCCTTCGACGAGATCGGCATCGACGGCATCAACCTGCTGGAGTTCTGCTTCCCGTTCTGCAACTGGCCCGAGTTCGAGAAGCGCGGCCTGAAGTTGAAGAACCCGCCCTTCGAGGTGATGTACGACTACGGCTACTCTGGCGGCCTTGCGGTCGCCGGGTCGGAGGAGCTGATCTTGCGCCTCATGCTGTGGGCGCTGGACGAGGGGATCGGCATAGGGCTGCACTACTGCTCGCTCGAGAACAAGCACCGCTCCGAAGTGCGCATAAAAAACGAGCGCATAGCCGAAGGCTTCCCGGCCTTCGAGTTCGACGAGGGCGACTTCTTCCTGAAGATAGGCAAGGTGTTCGGAATCGACGTGGAGGTCGCGCGGCAGGCGCTGGAGGCCGCCGGGTGCGACGGGCTGCGCTTCGACGGGGAAGAGCGGTCGCTTGCCTTCCCGCTCCGCTACGCGCCGCTGCTTGAAGGGCTTGCGCGGCCCGACGGCACGCCAATAGAGCCGCAGGTCTGCTACTTCGTCTACGAATGCGACGACGACGGCGCCTACCTCGTCGACGTCGCCTTGGAGGATCTTTCGCTCGCATG
>CBCTKQ010000046.1:0-10885 GCA_965147515.1 uncultured Eggerthellaceae bacterium
ATGCTTCGCGTCTCCTTGAACTGCTTGGCCAGCTCGGCCGCGGGGTCGATGCGCTTCTTGGCGACGGCGGCGGAGTCCCTGGTTATGGCGATCGCGCACGCCACCGCGTCGTTTTCGGTGTGCGACATGGAAAGCGGCATGTCGGTGACGCCCATCTCCTCGGCCTTCTCGGCGGCGCGTCCGTGCAGGAGCAGCGAGGGCCGCCCCTTTTGGTCGCGCGCCACCTCGACGTCAGCGAACCCGATGCCTTCGGAGAATCCCGTTCCCAGCGCTTTCACGGCGGCCTCCTTCGCGGCGAACCGTGCGGCGAAATGGATGGCGGGATCGGCCCGTTCGGTGCAGTAGGCGGCCTCGCCTTCGGTGAACACGCGGCGCACGAAGCGCGGCGTGCGGGCAAGTATGCGCCTGATGCGGTCTATCTCCACGAGGTCGACCCCGAGCCCCACCTGCCCAGCAGGGGCTTGGATGGAAAGCGCGTCGTCGATGGCGGCCTGGGCCTTCTTCGATCTAGCCATGGCGCGCCCTACTCGACCGTGACCGACTTGGCCAGGTTGCGGGGCTGGTCGACGTCGCATCCGCGAAGCAGCGCGATGGACCGGGCCAGCAGCTGCAGAGGAACGCTGGCCGTGATCGCAGAGAAGGCGTCGCGCACCGCTGGCACGTATATCACGTGGTCGGCATGGCGGCGTATCTCGGCGTCGCCTTCGGACGCTATCGCGACGACCAAAGCGCCGCGGGCCTTGCACTCCTGCAGGTTGGACACGACCTTCTCGTAGGTCGGGCTGTTGGTGGCTATGGCTATGACGGGGAATCCGTCCTCTATCAGCGCGATGGGGCCGTGCTTCATCTCGCCCGCAGGGTAGGCCTCGGCGTGAAGGTAGCTTATCTCCTTCAGCTTGAGCGCGCCCTCGTTCGCCACGGCGGCGCCCATGCCCCTTCCGACGAACAGCGCGCTTGCGGCGTCCTTGCATGCAAGCGCGGCCTCTTCCACCTGCGAGGAGTCGGCGAGGATGGCCTCCACCTGCTCGGCGGTGTCCGCGAGCTCGCTGAAGAGCAGCCGGACCTGCCCGGTGGTCAGCTTCCCCTTCGACTGCGCCAGCAGCATGGCCAGCAGCGTGAGCGACACCACCTGGCCCAGGAAGCTCTTGGTGGACGCGACCGCTATCTCCTTGTTCGCCTTGGTGTATATGACGCCCACGGATTCCCGCGCGACCGTGGAGCCGACGACGTTCGTGATCCCGAAGACGCGCGCGCCCTTGATGCGGGCGTCGCGTATGGCGGCGATGGTGTCGGCGGTTTCCCCCGACTGCGACACGGCCACCACGAGCGTCGTGGGCGTGATTATGGGGTTGCGGTAGCGGAACTCGCTGGCCACTTCGACTTCCGTGGGTATCTGGGCCCACGTCTCTATGAGGTTCTTGGCTATGAGGCCGGCGTGATAGCTGGTGCCGCAGGCGATTATGTACACGCGGTCTATCAGGTTCAGTTCCTCGCGCGACAGCGACAGCTCGTCTATCGTGAGCTCGTCGCCCACGAGCCTTCCCGCGAGCGTGTCCCTGATCACGCGCGGCTGCTCGTGGATCTCCTTCAGCATGAAGTCGGGATAGCCGCCCTTCTCGGTGAGGTCGGCGTCCCAGTCGATGTGCGTGAATTCCGGGGACGCCTGCACGAAGCCGTCGCCCGACGGCTCGAAGAACGAGATGCGCTCCGCGGACAGCTCGGCGAAGACGCCGTCGTCCATTATGCATACGTCACGCGTGTGGTCGATCATGGCGATGATGTCGGACGCCATGTACGCGCCGTCTTCGGCCATGCCGACCACCAACGGCGAGTCCTTGCGGACGGCGACAATCAGCCCCGGCTCGGCTTCGCAGACGACCGCGAGCCCGTAGGACCCAACCAGGCGCATGGTCGCGGCCCGTACGGCCTGCAGCAGGATGCTGGGCTTGCCCTCGGCCATGCGATGGGCCTCGTCGTGGGGCCGCCTCTTCCCTTCGGCGTCATCCAGCGCGTCATGCACGGCCTCGCGCTCGGCAAGCTCGAGGTAGGCGTCCTCGACGAGATGCGCGATCACCTCTGAGTCTGTCTGGCTGCGGAACACGTGGCCGGTTGCCTCGAGCTCGTCGCGCAGTTCGGCGAAGTTCTCGACGATGCCGTTGTGGACGAGGGCTATCCCGCCCCCGCACGACGTGTGGGGATGCGCGTTCGCCTCGGAGGGCTTGCCGTGCGTCGCCCACCGCGTGTGGCCGATGCCGCAGGTGCCTTCGACGTCGAGCGAGGCAAGCGTGTCCTCAAGGCTTGCAACCTTTCCCATGCGGCACACGACCTCGATGCCCGACGGCCCCTCGATGGCCACCCCGGCAGAGTCGTATCCGCGGTACTCCAGCCGTTTGAGCCCGTCGATTAGGATCTCCTCCGCGTCGCGCGTGCCGGCATATCCCACGATTCCGCACATAAATCCTCCTTGGGTTCTTCCTGGGTGGAAATGATACCAGCTGAAGGCCTTCGCAATGCATCCAAGGCCGCCCGACGTCACGTCAATCTGGCGAACGATTCCGAAAATATTCGCACTGCGAGCCTAATTACATCCACCAATAGTGCCGGTTGTGAAATAATCTTCGAAAGACAATGGTCGCAGACATTGTGCAGCAACTGGCCTTGCGGCCCATCATGGACGCTGACCGTGAAAGGGAACGAAGATGTGGAGCGGATGCCATCCGAAGTCGGACGAGGACCTCAAGGAATGCTCTGAGCTGGGAAAGTCGCTCAGCCGCCTGTCGCAGCCGACCATTTTGACTCTGTTGGCGCAGAACGGCGAGCCCATGCACGGCTACAGCATCGTGCAGAAGGCGGCCAACTCCCCCATGTTCGGAGGCAAGAAGCCCGATGCCACGGGCGTCTACCGCGCCATGAAGCGCATGGAGGAGGCAGGGCTGGTGACCTCCGAGTGGTCGACGCCGGCCGAAGGCGCCGCGAAGAGGATGTTCACGCTGACCGACAAGGGGCTTCTCTGCCTGAGGCGCTGGGTGGACGCTCTGGCCTGCTACGAGCTGACCATAGAAGAGCTTCGCGGACAGGCGTGCACGGCGCTTGGAATCGACATCCCGCCCACCCCGCAATGCGGAGGCCACGACGAGGCATAGCGGCCCGCTGCAAAGGGCCTGTGCCTCTTTACAGCGGGTTTCACGCCAGGAGTCGCATGGGCAGGGGCTTGCACTCGTCCTTCATGGTGCAGTCGGAGCAGCCCTCGGTCTGCTCGTCGTCTATCAGCTCCCAGTCGCAAGAGACGAAACCTAGCTTCTCGTAGAAGCCGATGGAGCCGCCTCGCGACACCAGGCGCAGCTCGCCGTGGATGGCATGAGCATCCTCGATGAGGGCGCGACCCACGTCGTAGCCGCGCCACGACGGATGCACCACGATGGGATACACGTGGGCGACGCCGTTTCTTCCTTGGGCTATCTGGATGAACCCCACAGGCTCGTCAGAGGCATTGGCGGCCACGGTGACGCCTTCCACGCCGTCGAGGTTCGCCATGCCTTCAGCAGCGCAGTAGGTATCAAGCCAATGCTTGTCCTCGGGCCTCGCGTTACGCAGTTTGAACAATTCTTCCATCACATTATGGGAGGGACGTATATTTTATTGCGCGAGTCGGGGATGGCCTTCTTGGCCAGCTCGGCCGCGCCTTCGGCGATCATGGGAAGCAGCCGCGTGGGAACGCCCATGAACATCATGTCCTCCCCCACGTCCGTGGCTGCGCGGCAGCCGTAGCACCCGAAGGTGATGTTCGGCTCGTCGTTGGCTATGGGAAGCAGCACGGCCTCGACGCACATGGAGTTGAAGCCGCTGGCATGGAAGTCGTGCCTGTGGCCCGTGTAGTAGCACATGGACATGGAAAGCCACATCATCTGCTCGGGCGTGCCCGTGAACACGACCACCTCGGGAGCGCGCACGGTCTTCGCCAAGGGCGCGACGTACGTCGCACGCTTGCTCTTCGGCGGAAGCACGGGCCGTTCGGCCACCATCTTGGCCGCCGCCTCGGCGTTGACCACCTTGTGGAACAGTACGTATATCTCGCCCGTGGCCAGCTTCTCGGGCACTCCGGTCATGCCGAAGATGGACGTGCCGTCGGGGCATGAGTGCTTGAACGGCGGCATGAGTATGGAAGCCCCGCGGCGCGCCGCCATCATGGCCTGGCAGAAGCGCAGGTTCTCCGACGGCATGGGAGCGTCGGGCAGCTGCTCTTCCGCGTCTATCAGGCCGACGGCCACCGGCTGCCAGCGAAGCCCCAGGCTCTCCATGATGGACTGCTGGAGCCTGGCGTACTCGCGCTGTTCGTCCTCGCCGATGGGCTGGGCGCGTTCCTCGTCCGCATATGGATCGAACGACGCCCCGCTTACGTTTTCGACAGAAAGCGCGCGGACCGGGCAGTTTCCCGAACACGTGGTGCATCCGACGCAAAGCTCGGGATGTGCCGCGTACGGGTGGCCCTTGTCGTCGGCTTCGAGCACTTCGCATGGGCAGAACGCTATGCACAGGCCGCATTTCATGCACCTGTCGGAATCGTTCGTTATGCGGTAGTCGACCGCGCCCTCGTCGGTGTAGTCTATGGCTTCCGCGTTCGCGCCGGTATGTGAGTAGTCAGCCATTTCGCGCCCTCCTATTTGCACCAGGGAGGGTAGATTCGCTCCCCTGCCGAGTTCGTCAGGTGGTAGGAGCAGAACGGGATGGCGCGGCCGTCGGGAACGGTGACCATCATCGAACAGTCGCGCAGGCGCTCGGTGTCCATGCTGACCGCGTCCATGTAGTTCATCACGATCACCGACACGCCGGTCTTCACGTCGATGCCCTTCTTGGAAAGGATGTCGAGGAACACCGACCCCTGCGGGGAATCGGGGCTGTAGCCTTCGGCGTATTCCTGCATGGTCATGCGGCGCGTGGCCGGGTAAAAGCCGCTGGGATGCCCGGCGCTTTCCGGGCCGTCGGGGTCCTTCACCAGGAACACTCCGGTGTCGCAGAGCGGATGCGAACACCCGAGCGGCCAGACGTCCTTCAGCTCGAGCAGGCCTTCCGACTGCGAGACCAGGTCGTTGATGACGTCGCCTGCGGTGTACTGCCATGCGCGCTTCGCATCGAAGCGGCCGGACGTGAAGGCAGGCTGCAGCGCAAGGCCGCACACCACGTCTGAGTTCTCCATCGCGAAGCGAAGCAGGTCGCCAAGCTGACCGTCGTTCAAGCCCGCGACCACAGCCACCGAGAGCACCACCTGGATGCCCACCTCGCGGCAGCGTTCGATGGCGCGCAACTTCACGTCAAGGATGTCCCGCCCGCACGTGGCCTCGTAAACGTCGCCCGTCAGGCCGTCGAACGAAAGGTACACCCCCGTGAGGCCATGGGCGACGAGGTCTTCGAGATAGCCAGGCACCGACGAGATGACCAGCCCGTTCGTGTTCACCTCGATGCCCCAGAAGCCCATCATGCGGCCCATGTAGATTATGTCGACCAGGTCGTTGCGCGTGGTGGGCTCGCCGCCGGTCAGCTGCACGGCGCCGTCGGTTCCCACGGCGTCGGCTATGACCTGGTACATGGCGCGGATCTCGTCGAGCGAGGGGTCGTCCTCTCCGTTCTCGGCCGACGCGAAGCATACCGGGCAGTGCAGGTTGCAGTTGCGCGTGACCTCTATCTCGAGCAGCGTCCCGCGCCTTTCGTGCCGCGCACACGTACCGCATCCGAACGGGCACGCGTCCCGCACCGGTTCGGTGTTCTGCGGGCGCGTCTTTGGGAACGCCTCGCTGCGCAGCCACATGTAGTGCTCGGCATCGGGCCAGACGCGGTTGTCCAGCTGCCCGTGCTCGGGGCAGGTGCGCGTCATCCACACCACTCCGTCGCCGTCGGCGTACACCTCGGCCGGCAGCTCCTTCAGGCACGTCGGGCACAGCCCCCCTGTCTTATGCAATACCTTATTCATTGTCAATATATTGCCTAGGGTCATGCTCATCATTAGGCGGTGTTGAAACAGTGATGCCCATCAGCCCAATCCAGCTGAGCACGCGCCGGGGCACGAACACGTCCGGCTGGTAGCGCCCCGCAAGCTCGATTGCGCGCAGGCACGAGACCGCATGCGCAAGGTCGGTCTTGTCGTCGATGTCGGCAATCGGAGAGAAGTACGCCACCGGAAGGTCGTGCTCCTTGATCTTCGCCATGTATGCGTCCAGCGCAGGCGTGCCGTCCAGGTTGTAGTAAACGCCCTGGTGGTTCACGGGGGTGTCGTGCGAGAAGCCGACGAGCGATGTGCCGCATTCCTGGCACGGAGCCAGCACGATGCCCGGGGTCTTCAGCCCGTCCTGGAAGTATTCCAGCCACTGGAACGCCTGCGTGACGTGCGACTTGGGCATGGTGGGGATGTCGCCGCCCACCGACACGATGCTTTCGTATCCCTGGTCGAATATCTGCTTGAACGCGTCGTCGAAGTGGTCGTCGAAGGTGGCGCCAGAGTCGGTGATGTAGTGGATCTCCATCGGCCAGTCGATCTTCTCGAAGGTCTCCTTCATGAGCTGGAGGTTGCTCGCCGGCGTGGTGGATATGAAGAAGTCGTAGCGGAACTCGTCGGCGTCGGGGTCGGCTTCGCGCGCGGCGTCCTTCTGCGCCTGAAGCTCGGCCAGCGCGATCATCGACGCGTCGCACACGTCGTACAGGCAAAGCTTGAAGAAGTCCGCCGCCTGTTCAGGGGTGAGGAACCCGCCGTTCGCCTCGGTAAGGCGCGTCTTCACCAGCCCTGGAATGGGCGGCTTGCTGAAAACCAGCAGCGCTTGCTTGCGTAATGCCATGTCAGTCCCCTTGTCTGTCCCAGCTGAGCTTCCTGTCACACTTCACGGCCATGCAGTCGATGGCGTTGTAGGACCAGGTTCCGATCATCCCCTCGGACTGGTCGAGCGAACAGGACGTCAGCGTGTTGACGTTGCTTTCCCAAATGCCGCCCAGCGTTCCGTCGTTGACGTCCCATTCGGGATGCCACCAGCCGTAGTCGGCATGTATAAGACCATATCTTATATCTATTGTTGCGACTTTGAAACACGCCTCCCCGTTATCGGACGCTATAAGCAGGGTATCGCCGTCGCAGACGCCCAGGTCGCTGGCAGTCTGCGCGCTCATCTCGGCCAACGGGCACGGGACGGACTCACGGAACTCGGGGAAGTTCATGTACATGGACGCGTTGTAAGGCTGCCTGCGACCGCCGGTGATGAGCTCGAGGTGCGTCCATCCCTCGGCCTCCTTGGCGGCCACGAACTCAGGCGAGCAGAGCGAGCGGTTTTCGCCGGGAAGCGGCAAACGCTGGCCGCCGAGGGCCTCAAGCAGCCCGCTTGCAAGCTCCACCTTGCCTGTGGAGGTGGCGAACCCGCGTGGTGCGCCGTCCACGCCGGGCGCGAGGTGCTTGAAATGCCTGGGCGGCTGGAAGCACATCCCAAGCTCGCAGTACGTATCCCAGTCCATGCCGGTGGGCTCAAGGGTGTAGGCGCACGCCTCCTCGAACGTCTCGTGCGGCCAATGCTCCTGCTGCCCCAGACGGATCCCCAGCTCGCGGAAGACGTCGTAGTCGGTGCGGCGCTCGTAGTAGGGCTCGCAGGCCGCAGCCCCGCCGTAGGCGAAGTTGGCCACGCCTCCATGCGCCTGGAACGTGGCGCGCTCGACGGCTCCCGCGCTAGGAAGCACGTAGTCGGCCATCGCCGCCGTCGGCGTCATGTAGTAGTCGATCACGACCAGCAGGTCGAGGCCGGCAAGCGCGGAATGCACCCGGTGCGTGTCGGCATAGGTCAGCAACGGGTTCGTGGCCTCGACTATCAGCGCGCGGATGGGGTACGGCTCGCCCGTCTCCATGGCGCGCAGCACCAGGTCAGGATGGGCCGACGTCAGGTACCTGGCGGGAAGCCGCTTGCCATGTTCGGCCATGGCTTCAGCCACCTTGTCGTAGCCGTCGTAGCATTGCAGCGGCGTGTGGGGGGTGTTCAGGCACAGCCTTCGAAGCACGCGCTCGTTGGGAAGCGACATCTCAAGGTCGAGCTCCTGCACGAACTCGCTGGGCTCGGCGAGGACGTTCGCGCCGGGCCGGTCGAGGTTGCCGGTTATGGCCAGCAGTATGCATCGCGCCCGATGGGTGGGCGACACGTTGCGGCCTATCTGGTCGATCCCCCTGCCCGAGATCAGCGCAGAAGGCTGGCGCGCGAACATCCTGGCCGCCTTCCGCACGTCGTCCGCGTCCACGTCGCAGACCTGCGCCGCATGCTCGGGGGTGAACGGCCTCACGTGATCGCGAAGCTCGTCGAACCCGTGGCACCAGTCCCGCACGAACCCTTCGTCGTAGAGGCCTTCCTGCACGACGACGTTTATCAACGCCAACGCGAGCGTGCAGTCGGTGCCGGGCCTGGGCGCTATCCACAAATCGGCGATGCGCGCAGTCTTGGTGTACCTGGGGTCAATGACCACGATGTCCGGGTGCGGGACGCCTTCCAGGCTCTTGTTCGACATCTTCAGCATGTGCCGCCAGAACACCGAGTTGTCCGACTCGGCGGGGTTGGTCCCCCACACGAGAAGCGTGTTCGTCTCGTCGGTGACGTCGATCTCGATGGTCCATCCGAAGGTTATGGCGTCCATCCAGATGCGGGGGTTCCAGCAGATCTGCCCTATCCCGACGTTGTTCGGGGAGCCGAAGAGCGACATGAACCTGTGCAGCGGCCAGAAAGACGTGTGGGGGCCGCCTATCATCGACGCCAAGGTGCCGCTGCCGTGCATGTCGCGAAGGCTGCGCAGGCGGTCGGCTATGTCGTCGAGCGCCTCGTCCCACGACACTTGCTCCCAAGACCCCCGCCCCCGCGGCCCCGTGCGCCTCATGGGGTAGTTGACGCGGTCGGGGGCGTCCAGCACGTCCAGGTTCTTCCTCCAGCGGCGGCATCCTGCGATGACCTTCGGGTCGTAGGGGTAGCGTGACGGGTCGGGCTCGAGCGCGGTGACGCGGCCGTCCTCGACGGTCGCCAGAAGCCCGCATAGATAGCCGCAGAAATGGCAGTTGGTGGGCCTGACTTCGGCCGTCATTGCCCTATGACCTCGGTGTCTTCCTCGGAGATAGAGACGTCTTCGGCGGCAAGGCGGTCGGATTCCGGCTGCTCGGCTTCATCGGCGTTCCCGGAGCCGCAGCCGGATGCCCCAAGCCCGGCGTAGTTGCGGCCGCTGCCTGCGTCCTTCAGCGTGACCCCCAGCGTCTCGTCGAACAGGAAGCGCACCTTCATCCAAAGGCCCACGCCGGCCCAGTTTATGCGCCAGTCGTAGAGAAGCTCGAGGAAGTGGACGGCCGGGAGGTGCTTCTGCGCCATGTTCAGCTGGAAGGCGCAGCTCATGCATGCGGTGACTATCGCGTCCGCGTCGATCTCGACGGCTTCGCGCCCGCACAGGTCGGCGCACTTGTCGGCGGCCTTCGCCTTCCCCGCGGCCCGCGGAAGCGACCCGCAGCAGACGGACTTCCTGCGGCAATGCTCGGGGTCTGCCCAAAGGCCATCGCCCACGATGGCCCGAAGCCCGTCGGCGAACTGCCCGTACTCGCGGTCGGGGCAGGAATCGTGCGTGCCGAGCAGCAGGCTTTCCGACTCGCTGCCCTTCATCAGCCTTGCCGCCACGCCGGGGTCGATGCGGTAGCCGACGTCGGCAAGGACCTGGGGAAGCACGGCCAGCTCGACGCCCTTGGTCCTGTCGTCGGTCGCGAACGCCTCGCGCATTGCCTTGACGCAGTTCGGGCAGGCGCACACGATGCGCCGTATGCCGGCGTCCGCCACGTGGTCGCGCAGCTGCTGTTCGAAGGAAGCCCTCACCGCGTCGCCGTCCGGCTCGTAGCTGAGTATCTTCCCGCAGCACAGAAGCGATATGCCGTCGACCAGGTCGTGCTGGCGAAGCGTGCCGTAGACCGCCTGCACCAAAGGCATCGCGTAGTTGATCATGGAGCAGCCGGGGAAGAAGATGGACTCGGCCCCTCCAGGGCGGCCCCCCTTCTCCACGGAAAGCTCCCCCGTCTGGTAGTTCTGCACCACCTTGTCGCCGGTAAGCGCGTCGACGAATTCGAAGTCGTCCATGATTGCCCCCAAAGGTCCGTTTTCCTATGCATCTTAGCAGCACGAAAACGGCCCGACCGAATGGCCGGGCCGTTCCATGCAAAAAACTATGCAAATGGCCTAGAACAGATTCTCGCCATACTTCCACTTGTGCAGGAAGTCGGCCTTGTAGCTGACCAGGCGCCCGTAGTAGATCTTCTCGCCCGGCAGCGGCTCGCGCTCGTCGGAGTAGACGATCATGAAGCGGAGCAGCAGGCCGCCGCAGAGCACCAGGATGGGTGCCACGACGGTGGAGGCTGCGGTGTCGCCCCAGAAGACGTACATGGCCTCGGGAAGCAGCAGGCCGCAGAAGATCATGCCGAACCAGAAGCCGAACGCCCACTTGCCGCCATGGACCCACTTGTGGGCCACGGCGTTGGCGCACTTGTTGCCGGCGCCCAGGAACGAGAGGACCATGACCAGCAGCACGACGACTTCGGCTGCCACGAGGATGATGTCGAGCGTGTGCAGCAGGTGGATGGTCTCATGCATCACCTGGTAGGCGGTGTAGAGAAGCCCAGCCTCGCTGTTGCCGTAGACCCTCCATGCGGCGAAGAAGTCGCTGGCGTTGGACTCGTTGACGGTGTAGAACACCGGGTCCATCGGCCACCATCCGAAGGAAAGGGCGATCAGGGCGCAAGCCGTGGAAAGCGCCGAGATGGTGAACAGGATGGGCAGCGCGGGGGTGGCCCAGAAGGAGTGGGCCTTCAGGCTGGAGAGCATGATGCCGGTGTAGAGAACGACGCCGATGCCCG
>CBCTKQ010000047.1:0-10799 GCA_965147515.1 uncultured Eggerthellaceae bacterium
CGCGGCACGCGACGAGCTGAAGCGCATCCTTGCCGAGGCCGACCAAGCGGTCTCGGGCATAGGCGACCCGGGGTTGCTGCCCGGCGCGGGGCAGCCCGGCGCCGACGTCGCCGAGGCGCTGCAGGACTTCAAGGACCAGTACGAGAACGAGCTCAAGCCGGCGATGGGCGCGCTGGTCGACGCCATGGACTCGGCGGCCTCGCAGGCCTCACTTGACGTTGACGCGCTGAAGGGCGCGGCCTCCGACATGCAGCGCGCTGCAGACGCGGCCTCCTCGGGCGTCGGGGGAGCAGCGGGGCGCATTGCCGGCATTGAGTCCGACCTGAGGGATTCCGCCGCGGCGCTTTCCGATCTGGCCGACCGCATCGATGCCGCCATCGCCAGCGCCGACGTGGACGCGCTGAAGGAGGTCGTGGGGTCCGACGTCGAGACCTTGAGCGCCGCCATCTCGGCCCCGGTTGGCGTCGAGCGCATCGCCGTGTTCCCCTCCGAGTCGTTCGGTTCCTCCATGGCCCCCCTCTACACCACGCTAGCGCTGTTCATCGGGTCGCTGCTCATAATGGTGGCTATGCGCACCACCGTCAGCCAGAAGGCGCTGTCGAAGCTGAAGGACCCCAAACCTTGGGAGACTTTCATGGGGCGTTTCTGCTCGGTGGCGTTCGTGTCGCTGCTGCAGTCGACGCTGATGGGGCTCGGCAACATCTTCTTCCTGCAGGTGCAGGCGGTGCATCCTTGGCTCCTCATGCTGTGCTTCTGGCTGGCGGGGCTCGTGTTCACGTTCACCATTTACACGCTGGTGGCCACGTTCGCCAACCTTGGCAAGGCCATCGCGGTTCTCATGCTGATCGTGCAGGTCACCGGCTGCGGAGGTTCGTTCCCGCTGCAGATAATGCCGCCGTTCGTGCAGGCGGTGAGCCCTTGGCTGCCCGCTACGCACGTGGTGGACGCGATGCGCGCCGCCATGATGGGGATATACGGCAACGACTTCTGGGTGCAGATGGGCGAGCTGGCGCTGTTCCTGATACCTGCCGCCGTCATCGGGCTGGCGCTGCGCGTGCCGCTGCAGAAGTTCATGACGTGGTACATCAAGCGTGTCGAGGCGTCGAAGCTGATTTCGTAAGAACGCGCCCTGCGCGATGCCCAACCGAATCCACGTTCCACTGCTCGCTTCGCTCGTGCGCTCCACTCCCTCGCATTCATATGCGGCCCTTCGGGCCTCTTTTGTGTCTCAGACGGATTCTCTGGGCATCGCGCAGGGCGCTTAAGTTACCCTTGCTAGGAATTCACGAACAGCATGTTGAGGCAGAAGGCGATCGGGAGGATCGAATGACCGACGACAACCGTGGCTACACGTCAATGAGCGCCGATGAGCTGTGCGGCCACTGTGCCAAGCCCGCAAAAGCGCAGATTGCCATCGCTCTTTGCTCGTTGGCCGTGATGACATTGCTTTTTGCGACGGCATGTTCGAAACCCTTGACGTCCGTCGGGGGCTTCTCCGTCGAGGGAACCTCCGCTTATGAAGTGCGGGAATCGAATCCGATGGGCACCGTCGTTGTCGACGACGGGCGCGAATTGCAGGAATGCGATGCCACCGTCGTCGCGAAAGGCCATGAAGAGGAATGCGCCGTGGGAGCCACATGGTACGGCGGCGTTGCCTTCGACGAGGCGAAGACGTACCTTTCCGAGTTGTACCTGAGTGGCAGCCGGGAAACTAGCGGACGTGAAGATGCGTCAGGGCGTCCGGATCTTTCAAGCCAGTGGGCAACGGCGGAAAAGAAGGTCGTCGACAAGCGGGACATTATGCTCGAAGGCGGCACGCCTGCGTTTCTGTACGTATGGGAAACGACGGCCGAGCTGGGCCAGCCCTACGCCTGCGTGATGACCCAGGTCGTTTTCCCGACGGGCGAAGATTCCATTGGATGGGTGGGCTACACCGCTTTTTCGGAAGAACAGAGGCAGGCCAACCAAACCCTCCTTGACGAGGTGCTGAAGCATATCGTCATCGACTAGATGACAGGAATGGCTGAAACGGAATCATCCGAAGGTTCGTTGCAGCGCATGCATGTTGCCGCGAGGACGACCTAGTTCGCGCCCAGGTCCTCGGGGACGACCTGCTCCTCGAACTGACGCTGGGCTTCCTGCTGGGCCTGGTCGGGCGTGAACCAGTCGCCGGCCGCAACGAAGGCGACGACAAGCACGGCCACCGCCACGATGGCGATGATTGCCCAGATGAGCCCGGGATGCTTGCGCGTCGAACCCTTCGGGCCGTCCTCGTCCACCTCGAATTCCTGCATCGCGGGAAGCTCGGGGTCGTAGTCGGACGACTCCAGCACCGTAGGCTGCTCCTTGGCCAGGATGTCCCTGTCCTTCTCGCGCCTTTCCTCGCGGCGCTCCTTCGCGCTTTCGTGCCTATCGTGGCTGCTGCTCATGGTGCCCCCTTCGTTCCCGGTGCTTTTCCCGATTATCTCCCAGCGGGCCGCCCGGCCGCAGCCCTGAAGGCAAACTGCTCCCTTTCCGTAACTGGGCCTGTTCTGAGCCTCAAGCTTGTTTTGCGGACGCATGCGCGTCCCGCGCGCAGGTTGCGCAGCGAACGGAAACGTCCAGTGGACGTTTCCGCCGAGCGAGCCATTGCTTGAGCACGGGGCGCGCATGCGTCCGTAAAACTTCCTCCTGGGGTATAGTGCTTGGCATGGTTATCGGAATGGAACAGGCCGCAGAAGTGCTGCGGGCGGGCGGAGCGCTCATCTTCCCCACGGACACGGTGTGGGGGATAGGCGTGGCGGTCGAACATGCCAAAGGCACCTGGGAGCTGTCCGAGGCGAAGGGGCGCGCGCCTGAGAAGCCCATCGCTTGGCTCGTCGGCGACAAGTCGGCGCTCGACGCGTACGGCATGGACGTGCCCGACTACGCCCGCAGGCTTGCCGATGCGTTCTGGCCCGGCCCGCTGACGCTCGTCGTGTGGGCCTCGCGCGAGGTGCCGCCAGCCTACATCGTCGCCGACGGCACGGTGGGGCTCCGCATGCCGGATTCCGGGTGCGCGCTTGCGCTTGCGCGCGCGGCCGGGTCGCCCCTTGCCGCCACGTCGGCCAACTTCGCAGGCGATCCCGCGCGGCCGTCTAGCGAACCCCCTGACCTGCAGTTCGCCGAATCGTGCGACGTGCCCGTGTTGGACGCACGCGTCAAAGGCGGCGCGGGCGGCGCGGCTTCGGCCGTCGTCGATTGCTCGGGCTGCGAGCCAAGGCTGCTGAGGGCTGGTACAATATCAGCTTCCGAAATGCAAGGCGCATGCGGGGTGCCGTTCCTGCGAGCCCGGCCCCGATGACGCCTTCACGCAAGCCGCCCCGACAGGAGGAGCCCATGCGCATCAGCATCGCAAGCGACCACGGAGGCTTCGAGCAGAAGCAGAAGCTGGCCTCCTATCTCGAAGGCAAGGGGCTGGGCGTGGTCGACCGCGGTCCGCAAAGCGACGACTCCGTCGACTACCCCGACTTCGCGAAGCTGGTGTGCGAAGACGTCGAATTCGGTGAGGCGGACTTCGGCATCCTGGTGTGCGGCACCGGCATAGGCATGGCCATCGCGGCCAACAAGATGCCGGGCATCCGCGCCGCCAATGTCACGTCCGCGCAGTTCGCACACCTGGCGCGCGAGCACAACGACGCCAACGTGCTCACGTTGTCGGGCCGCTTCGTCCCGCTCGAAGACAACGAGGCCATAGTCGACGAGTTCCTGTCCACCCCGTTCGGCGAGGGGCGCCATGCCCGCCGGGTCGGAAAGATCATGGCACTGGAGGGCTAGCCCATGCTGGCAGACGAATTCCTTAGGAAGCAAGACCCCCTTATAGCCGACCTGCTGCAGGCCGAGCTTTCCCGCGAGCGCGGCACCATCGAGCTCATCGCGTCCGAGAACTTCACGTCGCGCGCCGTGCTGGAAGCGGTGGGCAGCGTGCTTACCAACAAGTACGCGGAAGGCTACCCGGCGCACCGCTACTACGGAGGGTGCGAGCAGGTCGACCGCGTCGAAGACGTCGCGCGCGACCGCGCCTGCAAGCTGTACGGCGCGCAGTTCGCCAACGTGCAGCCCCACTCGGGCTCGCAGGCGAACCTCGGCGCATACATGGCGCTTGCCGCCCCTGGCGATACCATCATGGGCATGTCGCTCGACCACGGCGGCCACCTCACGCACGGCTCTCCCGTCAACTTCAGCGGGCGCATATACAACGTCGTGCCCTACGGGGTGAACCCGCTCACCGAGCAGCTCGACTACGACGCGCTCGAGGCGCAGGTGTCGAAGGTGCGCCCGAAGGTGCTCGTGGCGGGCGCGTCGGCCTACCCCCGCATCATCGACTTCCAGCGCCTGGCGAACATCGCCCACGGCGCCGGGGCCTACCTCATGGTGGACATGGCCCACATCGCCGGCCTCGTGGCCGCAGGCGTGCACCCAAGCCCCGTGCCCTACGCCGACGTGGTCACCTCCACCAGCCACAAGACCCTTCGCGGCCCGCGCGGCGGTTTCATCCTCACCAACGACGAGGAGATCGCCAAGAAGGTGGACAAGGCCATGTTCCCCGGATCGCAGGGTGGCCCGCTCATGCATGTCGTGGCGGGGAAGGCGGTCGCCTTCGGCGAGGCCATGCAGCCCGAGTTCAAGGAGTACATGGAGCACGTCGTCGACAACTGCGCCGAGCTGGGCCGCGGCATCACCGACGGCGGCCTGCGACTTGTTTCGGGCGGAACCGACAACCACCTGTGCCTGGTCGACCTCACGGCGGCTGACGTCACCGGCAAGCAGGCGGAAAGCCTGCTGGAGACCGTTGGCATCACCGTCAACAAGAACACCATCCCCAACGAGAAGCGCTCGCCGTTCGTGGCCAGCGGAATACGCGTTGGCTCGGCGGCCTGCACCACGCGAGGCTTCGACGTGGACGACTTCTACGAGGTGGGGCAGTCCATAGCACAGGCCGTGTTCAACCCCGAAGACGAGGAAGTCCTGGCTAACATCCGCGAGCGCAGCGCGCGGCTTCTGGCCGCCCATCCGCTCTACCCAGACTTGGAGTACTGATCATGACCAACGACGCGCGTCCCAGCTGGGACGAATACTTCATGAAGCTGGCCAACGAGGTCGCCACCCGCACCACGTGCATGCGCCGCGCGGTGGGCGCCGTCATCGTCAAGGACAACCGCATACTGGCCACGGGCTACAACGGCGTGCCGTCGGGGCTTGCGCACTGCGCCCAGGTGGGATGCCTTCGCCAGGAGCTGGGGATTCCTTCGGGCCAGCGCAACGAGATATGCCGCGGGCTGCATGCCGAGCAGAACGCCATCATCCAGGCAGCGAAGTACGGCCCCGTCATAGAAGGGTCCAAGATCTACGTCAACACGCAGCCGTGCGTCGTGTGCGCGAAAATGATCATCAACGCCGGCATCGAGGAGATCGTCTACCAGAACCCCTATCCCGACGAGCTGGCCATGGAGATGCTGCAGGAAGCCGGCATGAAGGTGCGCGTCTTCGGCGAGTAGTTTCGTCTTGCCGATGGCGCTAGGCGCTGGGACGATGCGAACCAAACTTCGCGAGGCTGCGGCGCGCCTTCCGTTCGCCCTCCACTCGCCCTACCATTCGTCCCGGTTCTTCGGCTTTCTATCCGCACTCTCACATTTTCTCCATTATCATTGCTTGTGGCTTTAGAGGGGAAAGTGTCGTAGCGCGCATCTTGGCGTTTGCCGGGCAACGTGCAACTATGACGGGGGCGAGACTTGATAATCGCTATCGTGTGCGGATTGCTGTCGGGAGTGGTCGGCTTCCTGCCGCTGCTCTTCGGGTTGAACATGACCAAGAAGGTCACGTCGACCAGCAACTTCGGGCACATGAGCATCCTTATCCTGAGTCTCGTCGTCTCGTTCGTGGTCATGTTCGCCCTGGCCATCCTATGCGTCGTGGTGGCGCGCGACTACGCGATGCCCTTCGTGCTCGCCGAGGCCGTGGCACTTTCGGTTGTGGCCATCGTCTTCGGCGTCATAAGGTCGAGGAGCAACAGCAAGGAAAGGTAACAAAGTGAATCCACTCGACATGCTCGCGGCGAACGTGCCGCACCTAAGCGCCTCGTTCGATTCGCAGATCGTCATCGGAACCGCCGAGTTCGGCATCACGCAGTACATCCTTTACATGATCATCGCATGGATCGTCACCTGCGTGGTCGTGCTGGTCGCTGCGCGCAAGCTCACGCTCATCCCGACGAACAAGTTCCTCAACACGGTGGAGTACGGCTACCAGATGTGCCGCAACGACATCGGCGAGGGCATCATCGGGCACGGCTTCAAGAAGCACGTGCCGTTCATCGCCACCATGTTCTTCTTCATCCTGGTGGCCAACTTCATCGGGTTGATCCCGGGCGCCAAGACCGCCACCGGCACCATATCGGTCACCTGGGCGCTTGCTACCATCTCCTTCGTCTACTTCAACTTCTGGGGCGTCAAGGCCCATGGCGGCATCGGCTACCTGAAGACGTTCGCCCCTGCGGGGCTTCCCGTGGTCATGGTGCCGATCATCTGGTTCCTCGAGCTGTTCAGCTGCGTCATCCGCTGGCTCACCCTTGCCGTCCGACTTTACGGCAACATGTTCGCAGGCCACATGGTGCTGGGCATCTTCGCGCTGGCCTCCACCGTGTTCCTGACGGCGGGCATCCAGTCGTTCGACCTGGTCAGCGGCGTGCTCACCATCCCGTGGTTCCTGCTGCTGGTGTTCATGTACGCGCTGGAGACGCTGGTCGCGTTCCTGCAGGCCTACGTGTTCACCGTGCTCAGCGCCGTGTACGTGCAGCTGGCCACCTCGGCCCACTAGAGGCCGCGGCCCCTCGGGGCCACCCACCCGTTCGGGTTCATCCGGCGAATCCACATCGCCGGCGACCATATGTGAAAGTGTTTTGAGAAAACAGGCTCAAAACGAAAAAAAGGAGGAAACTGTGGAAATTACAATGGTTCTTGCCGCACTGAAGGTAGTTGGCTATGGCCTCGGCGCCATCGGCCCTGGCATCGGCATCGGCATCGCCTGCTACGGCTGCTGCGTCGGCACCGCCCGCCAGCCTGAGCTCCAGGGACGTCTGTTCACCAACTTCATCCTTGGCGCCGCCCTCGCCGAAGCCCTCGCGCTCATCGGCTTCGTGCTCGCGTTCATCATGTAACTTTCTGGTCTGACCGGTATATCACGCCGAATAAGGCTAGAAAGGGGAAAACGTGAAGACAAGAGCGAAAAAGGCGAACAGGATAGGCGCAGTCGTCGCTGGCGCGCTGGCGTCCTCGTTTGCTTTCCCTGCGCTCGCGTTCGCCAACGAAGAGGAGGCGTCAGGCGGAATCGCGGCTATCCTTCCGGATATGCTCGAGTTCATCCCCATGCTGATCGCCTTCATCATCCTCTGGATCATACTCGCGAAGTTCGGCTGGCCGATGTTCAACGGCATGCTGGAGAAGCGCGAGAACACCATCAGGGAGGCCCTGAAGAAGTCAGAGGAAGCCAAGATCGAGAGCGAACGCGTGCTTGCGGAGTACAAGAAGCAGCTGGACGACGCGAAGGCCCAGGCGACGCAGATCATCGCCGACGCCCGCGAGACGGGCGACGCCGTGAAGGCCGACATCCAGCAGAAGGCGCAGGCCGAGGCCGCCGACATGATCGAGAAGGCCAAGGCCACCATCGAGGCCGAGAAGAAGGCCGCCATTGCCGAGCTGCAGGCTTCCATAGCCGACACTTCGGTCGATGTGGCCGCGAAGCTCATCGGTAACGACCTTACCGAGGGCGAGCACCGCGCCATCATCGAGAAGTACGTAAAAGAGGCAGGTAGCTTCAATGGCAACTAACAGGCTTGTGCAGAAGGGCAAGGTCCAGGTCTATTCCCAGACCCTGTTCGACGCAGCGAACGACGCAGGCTCCCAGGATTCGGTGGTCGAGGTCCGCAACCAGCTGGCCCAGCTGCTGAAGCTGATCTATTCCGACATGGACCTGACCATTGCGCTGTCGAACCCCGACTACACCCCCGAGCAGCGCCACGGGCTGGCGCGCGCGGTCTTCGCCGACTGCAACCCCGCGCTTCGCGAGGTCGTGGCCGTCATGGCGCAGAACGGGGACGCAGACCTGCTGTCGCGCGTCTACCACGCCTACGAGGACGTGGTCGCGGACAAGCTCAACCTTTGCGTCGTGGACGTCACCACCGTGGTGCCGCTCGACGACGGCCTGCGCAAGCAAATCAAGGAAAAGACAGAGGCCGACTTAGGGTGCAAAGCGGTGCTCAACGAGAGCATCGACAAGTCAATTCTGGGCGGCATAATCATGAGCGTCAACGGCATGCGCATCGACGCCAGCGTAATTTCGCAGCTCAACAAGGCGCGCCACACGCTCAAGGAGAACGATGGAGGTGAAAACTAGTGACTGAAATCACCGCTCAGGCTATTGACGAGGCACTGCGCAAGCAGCTTGACGCACTGAACGTCAACGTGCAGTCCCGCGAAGTCGGCACGGTCATCCAGGTCGGCGACGGAATTGCCCGCGTCGACGGTCTCCGTGACGCAATGGCAGGCGAGCTCCTCGAATTCACGGGGGAAGGTGGCAAGACCGTCTACGGCCTGGCCCAGAACCTCGAAGAGGACGAGGTCGGCGCCGTGCTTTTGGGTGATGTCGCCGCTATTAAAGAAAACGACCAGGTACGCACCACCGGCCGCATCGTCGAGGTGCCTGCCGGCAAGGGCCTGCTTGGCCGCGTCGTGAACCCGCTGGGCATGCCCATCGACGGCAAGGGCCCGATCCAGGCAGAGGGCAGCCGCCCCGTGGAGTTCAAGGCCCCGGGCGTCACCGCCCGCCAGCCCGTCAACGAGCCCATGCAGACGGGTATCCTGGCAGTCGACTCGATGATCCCGATCGGCCGCGGACAGCGCGAGCTCATCATCGGCGACCGCCAGACCGGCAAGACCGCCATCGCGATCGACGCCATCATCAACCAAAAAGAGACCGACATGATCTGCATCTACGTCGCCGTCGGCCAGAAGGCTTCCACTGTCGCAGGCGTCGTGGAAACCCTCGAGCGCTACGGCGTCATGGAGAAGACGATCATCGTTTCGGCGAACGCGTCCGATTCCGCTCCGCTGCAGTACATCGCACCGATGGCCGGCGCCGCAATGGGCGAGTTCTTCATCTACAACGGCGAGAACGGGCAGCCCGCGTCCGCCGACAACCCGGGCCGTGCAGTGCTCATCGTCTACGACGACCTGTCCAAGCAGGCCGTGGCCTACCGCCAGATGTCGCTGACCCTTCGCCGCCCGCCCGGACGCGAGGCCTACCCCGGCGACGTCTTCTACCTGCATTCCCGCCTGCTGGAGCGCGCGGTCAAGATGTCCGCGGAGAACGGCGGCGGCTCGATGACGGCACTCCCCATCATCGAAACCCAGGCAGGCGACGTGTCGGCCTACATCCCGACGAACGTCATCTCCATCACCGACGGCCAGATCTTCCTGCAGACCGACCTGTTCTTCCAGGGTCAGCGCCCCGCAGTCGACGTAGGCATCTCCGTTTCCCGCGTCGGCGGCTCCGCGCAGATCAAGGCCATGAAGCAGGTCGCCGGCTCGCTGCGCCTCGACCTCGCCTCCTACCGCGAGCTGCAGGCGTTCACGCAGTTCGGAAGCGACCTCGACAAGGCCACGCAGGACCAGCTGACCCGCGGCTCGCACATGACCGAGCTGCTGAAGCAGGGCCGCTACAACCCGATGCCCGTCGCCGAGCAGGTCATCGCCATCTACGCAGGCAACCAGGGCTACCTGGACGACCTGCCGCTTGACGACGTCGTGCGCTTCCGCACCGAGCTGCTTGATTCCATCCGCGCCAAGAACGCCGGGATCATCGATGCGATAAACACCGAGAAGAAGCTCACCGACCAGATCGAGACCGACCTGAACGCTGCCATCAGCTCGTTCAAGGCGGCATTCGCACCCACGGAATAAGGTGAGGTAAGAACATGCCCAACCTTCACGACATAGAAAGGCGCATCAACTCCGTCACGTCGACGAAGCAGATCACGCGCACCATGGAAATGGTCGCGGCTGCGAAGATCCGTCGCGCCACGGAGCGCATGGAGGGCGCCGTTCCATGGACGAGGGCTGTTTCCGACATGCTCGTGTCGACCGCACCCAACGCGCCTCTGCAGTCGGAGCCTTTGCTCCAGGTGCATGACGAGGTGAAGAGGTGCCTTATCACGGTCGTCACGTCCGACCGCGGACTGGCTGGCGGATTCAACACCAACGTGTTGCGCCATGCCGAGAAGCTTATAAAGGAGAAGGAAAGCCAGGGCATCGAGGTAGAGGTTGCAGCGTGCGGCAAGAAAGCCATCGGCTATTTTAGCTACCGCGGCATCAAGCCCGTGTTCGAGTTCGCAGGCTTCTCTGCCGACCCCATTCACGAGGAGGCCCTCGAGCTGTCCTTCTACACCGGCAACAGCTATCACAACGATGATCATATGATCGATGAGGCGTATATCATCCACAACCATGCGAAGAATGCTGCCGAGCAGACTCTCATCGAGCGCCAGATCCTGCCGATCAAGCAGGAGAGCTACGCGTCCTTGCTGGGCATCGCGAAGAAGGAGGAAGACATCTTCCTCAAGTTCCGCGACCGCTCCGGCGAGGTCATTCCGGGCGACATCGACTTCGTCCCGGACTCCGATTCGGCTATGTTCGGGCTGATGAAGGAATACCTTCGCAACGCATACTTCTTTGCGTTGCTCGACTCTGCGGCAGGCGAGCAAGGCGCTCGCCGCAACGCGATGAAAT
>CBCTKQ010000048.1:0-10764 GCA_965147515.1 uncultured Eggerthellaceae bacterium
GCGAACACCGCCACCAACACGATGAGGATCAGCACGACGACGGATATGCGTGCGCCGATGGTCATGTTCTTCCAGCGGCGGAAGCGCACCTTGCCCTCGAGCTTCTTCGTGGTCTTCTCGCGAAGCACCGGGTCGGTCATGCCGTGGGGCGGCTCGGGGACGGGCCCGGATGCGCCCGCACCCTGCGCGAGCATCTCGTCGCGGGCCGGGTCGTCCACATGGGTTGTCATGATTGGGTCTCTGTCGCTCATGGCTACACGCTCCTAATTCTCGGGTCGATGAGGATGTAGAGCATGTCGACGATGATGTTGATGATGATGAACGCCACGGCCACCGTGAGAACCACCCCTTGCACGAGGTACAGGTAGTTGGATTGGATGCCCGAGACGATCGCCATGCCCATTCCGGGTAGGTTGAAGATGACCTCGATGATCACCGCGCCGCCGATCAGGTAGCCGATGCGCAGGCCCAGCACGGTGACCGGCGTTATGAGCGCGTTGCGCAGGACGTTGCGCGCCACGACGACGCTCTTGGGGATGCCGGCGCCGAGGGCGGTGCGGACGTAGTCCTTGTCGAGTTCTTCAACCATGGAGGTGCGCACCACGCGCGTAAGCTGGCCCGCGACCGGAACTCCCAGCGATATGGCCGGCAGCAGCATGCGCAGGAACCACCCGTTGGGGTCGACGAAGAAATCGGGAAGCTTGCCCGAGGCAGGCAGAGTGCCCTGGAATGCCAGGATCAAAAGCACGGCGAGCCAGAAGGACGGCGTGGCGATGCAGGCGATGGAGAACACGCGTATCACCTGGTCGGGCCAGCGGTCGCGGTAGAGCGCCGAGATCACGCCGAGTATGAGCGCGACCACGACTCCGAAGATCAGGCCCATGAACGTCAGCTGCAGCGTGACGGGCAAGGCCTCCATGACCCTCTGCGTCACCGACATGTTCGACGCGCCATACGTCCCCAAATCACCCTGGAAGAGGCCCAAGAGGAAGTTTCCGTACTGGACGATGATCGGGTCGTTCAACCCGTTCGCCTCGCGGTAAGCCTGCGCTTGAGCCTCGGTCGCGCTTTCGCCAAGGACCGAGTAAGCAGGGTCGATGGGGGAGAGCGACATGATGAAGAAGACAAGGATTGTGACGCCAAGAACCATGACCGGCAACCATATTATTCGGTTGATGATCAGCCTAATCAGGTTGTTCACGATGCCTCCTATCCTTGTGGCCTGAATCCTCTTCCGTTAATGAAAGTGTACATTATATATAGGGGGTTCCTGGCCGCGATTGCCAAATGGTTCTGGCATAAAAAGAAAGAGGCCTCCTTTTGGAGGCCTCTTCGCGTGAAGCAGCGTTTCCGTGCGGGCTATTCGACGGCAGTGACGTCGAGGAAGACGAGGCCCGTGGTGGAGATGGGCGCGAACCCTTCGAGCTTCTCGGAGACGAAGGCGGTGCCGACCTCGCGGTGGAACAGCGGGTAGATCGGAACCTGCTCGGCGATGATGTCGAAGCACTGGTTCCAGATGGCCTGCTGGTCGGCAGCGGCGGCCTCGCGGCCCTGCTGCAGCAGCGTCTGCAGCTGCGTCCACTCGGGGGTTCCCTTCCAGCAGCTGCGTCCCTGGGTCCAGACGTTGTCGCCGTACCACCAGGTCATCAGCAGGTCGGGGTCGTTGCCGAAGCAGGACGGGTCGCCGGGGGTGAGCAGCACGTCATAGGGGAGGATGGAGTCGGACGGAGCAAGCTCGGCCCACCCGTTGGTGAAGTCAACGATGGTGGCGTCGATGCCAGCGGCCTTCAGGTCCTCCTGGATCTGGGGGGCCAGCGTGGACACCCAGTTGGTGTTGACGGACAGGTTCACCTTCAGGCCGGTCTGGTTGGCCTCGGCGAGGAGGGACTTCGCCTTCTCGGTGTCGTAGGTGTAGACCGTGGAGGCCTCATGGTAGTTGGCGTAGGCTTCGGGCAGGAAGCTGGTCGCAGCCACTGCATGGCCGTCCATCTGGTTGTCGATGAGCTTCTGCACGTCGATGGCATAGAAGAACGCCTGACGGACGCGGACGTCGTCGAAGGGGGCCTTCTTGGTGTTGAACATGAGGAACGGAAGCGCGAAGCCCGGGACGTACTCGACGTCTGCGCCGGCGTTGGCGATCTGGTCGGAGTTGGCATCGGGCACGTTCTCGATGGCGAGGACGGAGCCGTCGGTGATGGCCGTGGTACGGGAGGTGTTGTCGACCAGGATGTTCCAGTCCATCTCCTTGTTGGTGGCGGGGAACTTGCCGTTGTAGTTCTCGTTGGGAACGAAGGTGATGTGGCCGCCCTCGTTGCCGTCGATGGAGTCGTACATCCAAGGACCGGTGCCGACGGGCTTGGTCTTCAGCTCGTCCTCGGTGGCCGCGGCCGGGAAGATCTTCACGACGGAGAGGCGGTTCTTCAGGAGCGCCTCGAACGGGTACTTCAGCGTGAAGGTGACGGTTGCGGCGTCCTTGGCGACGACGGTGTCGATGAAGGTGAGGAACGCGCCGTAGGTGTCGTCGGCCATGTTGGCCTCGAAGGACGCCACGACGTCGGCGGAGGTGACGTCGGTGCCGTCGGAGAACTTGGCGCCGTCGCGGAGGGAGACCTCGTAGGTGACGTCGTCCACCTTGACGGGCTCGCCGGAGGCCAGCGCGGTGTAGGTGGTGTAGTCATGAAGGTCGAGGTCGTAGAGGCCCTCGAAGACGTGCCACGTGGCCGCGAGCATCAGTGCGGAGCTGTTGCCGATGGGGTTGCAGTTGGTGGACGTGTAGGCCGGTGCCGCGGTGATGACGTCAGCGGGGGACGGCTCGCTGGAAGCAGAGCTTGCTGCAGAAGAGGAGGAGCTGCCTCCCGAGCTGCATCCGCTGAGCGCGAGGGCGGCTGCTGCGCCCGTTGCTGCGGTGGTTGCGAGGAATCCGCGGCGGGTTACTTTTGGCTGTTTCATTTTTCCCTCCATAACAGGGTCTTCGGGGCGCCAGCCCCAATTTATGCACGCCCCAGTATAGGGAGTGCATCCATGCCTATGTATTATGAATGAAAAAGCCACACAAATAAAGCTTTCGGTGCGTCTCGCGCGACGTTTCGTGCGAGAATCCGCGGAAGCGCCGCGAGACGGAGTTGTCCCACTTACCGAGCTTGTTCGAGCCGTTCGCGCCCCGCGCTTCGGGGCCGTGCGGGAGAACTGTAATCTTATTGTTATCATCGTTTCGCAACCGATGCTGCGACAGGCGTCGACGATTCGCGGCCGGCTCGGGAAGCGCCCCGCGCTTCGAAATCGCAAGAGGGAGGTTTCATGTCCAGAGAACTCAAGTCCATGGACGGCAACAACGCCGCAGCCTACGTGAGCTACGCGTTCACCGAGGTCGCGGGCATCTACCCGATCACCCCGTCGAGCCCCATGGCCGACTACGTCGACCAGTGGTCCGCCCAGGGGAAGAAGAACATCTTCGGAACCACCGTGAAGGTGTGCGAGATGCAGTCCGAGGCCGGCGCCGCCGGCGCCGTGCACGGTTCCTTGGACGTTGGCGCGCTAACCACCACGTACACGGCATCGCAGGGCCTCTTGCTGATGATCCCCAACATGTACAAGATAGCCGCCGAGCAGCTGCCGAGCGTCTTCCATGTGTCGGCGCGCACCGTGTCCTCCCACGCGCTGAACATCTTCGGCGACCACTCCGACGTCATGGCGTGCCGCCAGACCGGATTCGCCATGCTCGCCGAGGGCAACGTGCAGGAGGTCATGGACCTCTCCGCCGTCGCGCACCTCGCCGCCATCGAGGGCCGCATGCCCTTCATCAACTTCTTCGACGGCTTCCGCACATCGCACGAGGTGCAGAAGATCGAGGTGTGGGACTACGACGACCTGGCCGACATGTGCGACATGGAGGCGGTGCGCGCGTTCCGCGCGCATGCCCTGAACCCCGAGCATCCCGCCATGCGCGGCAGCCACGAGAACGGCGACATATTCTTCCAGCACCGCGAGGCGTGCAACTCTCACTACGACGCGCTTCCCGCCGTGGTCGAGTCGTACATGCAGAAGGTGAACGAGAAGCTGGGCACCGACTACGGGCTGTTCAACTACTACGGCGCGCCCGACGCCGACCGCGTGGTCGTGGCCATGGGCTCGTTCTGCGACGTCTGCGAGGAGGTCATCGACTACCTGAACGCCCACGGCGAGAAGGTGGGCCTCGTCAAGGTCCGACTGTACCGCCCGTTCGTCACGTCCAGGTTCATGGAGGCGCTTCCCTCCACCGTGAAGAAGATAGCCGTCATGGACCGCACGAAGGAGCCTGGCTCCATCGGCGAGCCGCTGTACATGGACGTCGTGAACGCCCTTGCCGAGGAAGGCGCCACTGGCATCACCGTGGTCGGCGGCCGCTACGGCCTGGGGTCGAAGGACACGCCTCCCGCCTCGGCGTTCGCCGTTTACGAGGAGCTGAAGAAGGACGCGCCTTCGCGCGAGTTCACGGTCGGCATCGTCGACGACGTCACCAACCTTTCGCTCCCCGAGGACCGCAACTGCCCCAACACCGCGGCAGAAGGCACCATCGAGTGCAAGTTCTGGGGCCTTGGCGGCGACGGCACCGTGGGCGCCAACAAGAACTCCATCAAGATCATCGGCGACCACACCGACAAGTACGTGCAGGCCTACTTCCAGTACGACTCGAAGAAGACGGGCGGCGTCACAATCAGCCACCTCCGCTTCGGCGACGAGCGCATCCGCTCGCCCTACTATGTCAACAAGGCCGACTTCGTCGCCTGCCACACGCCCTCGTACATCACCAAGGACTTCCCGATCGTCTACGACATCAAGCCAGGCGGAACGTTCCTGGTGAACTGCGTGTGGGACGCCGAGGAGCTTTCGCACCACATGTCCAAGAAGGCCAAGCGCTACATCAAGGACAACGGCATCAAGCTGTACATGATCAACGCGATCGACCTCGCCGAGCAGATAGGCATGGGCAAGCGCACCAACACCATCCTGCAGTCGGCGTTCTTCGCGTTGGCCGACGTGATGCCCATCGACGAGGCCATCAAGTTCATGAAGGACGCGGCCGAGAAGTCCTACATGAAGAAGGGCCAGGAGGTCGTCGACATGAACTTCCGCGCCATCGAGGCCGGAGCCACGGCTGCCGTGCGCGTCGACGTGACCGACGAGTGGGTCGACGCCGGCGAGGACGTGCAGGACATCCATCTGGAAGGCAGCCCTGCGCTGGTGAAGATGGTCAAGGGGGTAATGCAGCCCGTCAGCCGCATGGACGGCGACTCGCTGCCGGTTTCCGCGTTCGTCGACCACGTGGACGGGCAGTTCGAGCAGGGCGCGTCGGCGTTCGAGAAGCGCGGCGTGGCCGCAAGCGTGCCCGTGTGGAACCCCGACACGTGCATCCAGTGCAACCAGTGCTCCTTCGTGTGCCCGCATGCCACCATCCGCCCGTTCGCGCTCGACGAGGCCGAGTGCGCAAACGCCCCCGAGGGCATGCCGCTGCTCGACGCCAAGGGCAAGGGCGCGGACGGCTTGAAGTACACGCTGGCGGTCTCGCAGCTCGACTGCATGGGATGCCATCTGTGCGTCGGCACCTGCCCGACCGATTCGCTGGCGATGGCGCCCATCGACCAGGAGGTCGCGAAGCAGCCGGTGTTCGACTGGTGCGTCGAGAACGTGGGCGACAAGCCGCAGCTGCAGGACGCCACCGTGAAGGGGAGCCAGTTCTGCCAGCCGCTGCTGGAGTTCTCCGGATCGTGCGCCGGATGCGCCGAGACCTCGTACGCCCGCCTGGTCACGCAGCTGTTCGGCGACCGCATGTACGTCGCCAACGCCACGGGATGCTCTTCCATCTGGGGCGGTCCCGCTGCCACGTCGCCCTACACCGTCAACAAGAAGGGGCACGGCCCGGCCTGGAGCAACTCGCTGTTCGAGGACAACGCCGAGCATGGCCTGGGCATGCTTCTGGGTCACGAGGCCGTCCGCAACAAGCTCGTCGCAGACACGCAGCAGCTGCTCACGGGAGCCGTCTCGTCCGATCTTGCCGACGCCGCCAAGGCATGGCTCGAAGCGAAGGACGACGGGGAGGCGAGCGTCGCCGCCTCGGAAGCATACGCCTCCGAGCTTGAGAAGGCCGCGGGCGGCCAGTCCGAGACCGGCAAGCTGGCCTGCGCGATCCTCGAGAACCGCGAGTTCCTGACGAAGAAGTCGATCTGGATATTCGGCGGCGACGGATGGGCCTACGACATCGGGTTCGGCGGGCTTGACCACGTGCTTGCGTCCGGCGAGGACGTCAACGTCTTCGTGTTCGACACCGAGGTGTACTCCAACACCGGCGGACAGGCGTCGAAGGCGTCCAACATCGGCCAGGTGGCGCAGTTCGCCGCCGCCGGCAAGGACATCAAGAAGAAGTCGCTGTCGGAAATCGCCATGAGCTATGGGTACGTGTACGTGGCGCAGGTCGCCATGGGCGCGAAGCAGGCCCAGACCATCAAGGCCATCAAGGAGGCCGAGGCCTATCCGGGCCCCTCGCTGATCATCGGCTACAGCCCCTGCGAGATGCATTCCATCAAGGGAGGCATGAGGAACTGCCAGACCGAGATGGCCAAGGCGGTCGAGTGCGGCTACTGGAACCTCTTCCGCTACAACCCTGCGGCTCCCGAGGGCAAGCGCTTCGTGCTCGATTCTAAGGAGCCCACGGGCGACGTGAAGGACTTCCTCATGAACGAGGCGCGCTACAGCCGGCTCACCCGCGAGTTCCCCGGCCGTGCCGACGAGCTGTTCGAGAGGAACAGCCAGGAGGCGGCGGACCGCTACGAGCACCTGAAGAAGATGCAGGAACTTTACGCCTAGCCTTCTTGCATCAGGCAAACATATGTTCTAATATATCCCCATCCAACTTTTCTCGGATGGGGATGTTCTTTTGGTCGTGGAACGAATCGTCTTGGGCATAGACCCCGGCCTCGCCAACACGGGCTGGGGCGTCATGATGCAGCGTGGTTCAAGCCTCAGCTGCCTTGCCTACGGCTGCGTCAGCACGCCGTCCTCGCACGACATCTCTATACGCCTCATGAAGATCCACGACCAGATCGGCGCTGTGATATCCAAGTTCTCCCCCCAATGCCTTGGGATCGAGACGATCTTCTTCGACCGCAACGTCACCGCCGCCTTCGGAACGGGGCAGGCGCGCGGCGCAGCCCTGGTCGCATGCGCCAAGGGCGGCCTGAAGGTGGGGGAGTTCACTCCCAGCCAGATAAAGATGGCGGTCGTCGGCGAGGGCAACGCCGAAAAGCAGCAGGTGCAGTACATGGTCCAGCAGATACTCGGGCTGAAGGAAGCGCCGCATCCCGACCATGCGGCCGATGCGCTTGCCGCCGCCATATGCTACGTCACGCACGAGGGGGGCGCCGTATGATCGCTTTCCTGGAAGGCACAGTCGCTTCGAAGGGCCAGGCAGGCGCATGCATCGACGTGGGCGGCGTCGGGTACGCCCTGGGCATGTCGCAGAGCTCCGTCGCGGCGCTTCCCCCCGTCGGGGAACGCGCCCGCGTGCTGTGCCGCATGTCCGTCACCGATTCCGGCGTCTTCCTGTACGGGTTCGCCACCGACGACGAGCGCGGCCTCTTCGACGAGCTGGTCCAGATAAGCGGCATCGGCCCGAAGACGGCGTTGGCGGCGCTGTCGTGCTTCACCCCCTCCGAACTCGCATCGGCCGTGGCGTCGCAGGACGTCAAGGCCATATCGAAGATTCCCGGCATCGGCAAGAAGTCGGCGTCGCGCATCGTCCTCGAGCTGAAGGACAAGTTCCCGCAGTTCGAAGGCGGCTTCGAGGCGAGTTCGGCCCCGCAGGCCGAGTCGCCCACCTTCGACGCAGTCAGGGAGGGGCTGAAGTCCATGGGGTTCACTCCCGACGAGATAGACTTCGCGCTGAAGGACGCCGACGCGACGCTCGACGAATCCGCCATGCTGCAGCACGCCCTGAAGAGGATGGTCTAGCCCATGTCCGAACCTGTCGAGATAGAAGGCATGGTGTTCGAGGCCGACCATGCCGACGGCCCCGTTGCGGGCATGCGCACCATGTCGCCGTCCGAGACGGCCGAGGACGTGGCGATCGACGCAAGCCTGCGCCCCCGGCTTCTCTGCGACTACATCGGGCAGGAAAGGATAAAGGAGTCGCTTTCCATCCTCGTCGAGGCCGCGAAGGACCGCGGCGAGGCAGCCGACCACATACTGCTGTACGGGCCTCCCGGCCTTGGGAAGACAACCCTTGCCAGCGTGGTGGCCAACGAGATCGGCTCGTCCATGAAGGTGACCAGCGGGCCGGCCATCGCGCGCACTGGCGACCTTGCCGCGATCCTCACCAATTTGGAACCCGGCGACGTCCTCTTCGTCGACGAGATACACAGGATGAACCGGTCGGTCGAAGAGGTGCTTTACCCGGCGCTCGAGGACTTCTCCCTCGACGTGGTGGTGGGAAAGGGCCCGGCTGCGCGGTCGATACGGCTCGACCTGCCCCCGTTCACCCTCATCGGGGCGACGACCCGAACGGGCCTTCTCACCGGGCCTTTGCGCGACAGGTTCGGACTGGCGCTGCGGCTGCAGTACTACGAGCCTCCCGAGCTTGCCTCGATAGTGCGCAGGTCGGCCGGCATCCTCGACGTGGACGTGGACGACGAAGGCGCGCACGAGATAGCCCTGCGGTCGCGCGGGACCCCCAGGCTTGCCAACAGGCTGCTCAAGCGCGTGAGGGACTGGGCCCAGGTGAAGGCGGCCGGCCGGATCACGGGCGACGTCGCCAAGCAGGCGCTCGAGTTCTACGAGGTGGACGCCATGGGTCTCGACAAGATGGACAACAAGGTGCTAGAGGTGCTGTGCGTGCAGTTCTCGGGAAGGCCGGTCGGGCTCACTACGCTCGCCTCGGCGCTGTCCGAGCAGCCCGACACGGTGGAAGACGTCTACGAGCCATACCTCATGCAGCAGGGCTTCGTGGTGCGCACCCCGAAGGGCAGGCAGGCCACCCCGCGTGCGTTCGAGCACCTGGGCATCGAGCCCTAGCGCTGGGCGATTTCTCGTTGCCGCAGTCCTGCAATTGTGATAATTTGAATTCATCGACGTTCTTGCGGGCGCATCCGCGTCCGAAAATCCGAAAAAGCCTAAGACTGCCTTCCGTGCATCGGCATGGCAAAAAGGGGGAAAATTGAAGTTCTTCTTGGACACCGCCGACATCGACGAGATCTCCGAGGCGGCAAGCTGGGGCGCGCTTGCAGGCGTCACCACGAACCCGACGCTCTACTCCCGCGTGGGAGGGAAGCTGGCCGACTTCAACGACCACATCGCGAGGATCTGCGAAATCGTCGGGCCTGACTGTCCCGTTTCGGCGGAATCCCTCGCCATGACGCGCGACGAGCTGGTGCGCGACGCGCGCGAGCTTGCGGCCATCGCTCCCAACGTGGTGGTGAAGATCCCCACGATGGTCGAGGGCCTTGCCGCAGCGCGCACGCTTGCCGAGGAAGGCATCAGGGTCAACATGACCCTCTGCTTCACCGTGCCCCAGGCGCTGTTGGCGGCGCGTGCGGGTGCGCGTTACATATCGCCCTTCATCGGACGCTTCGACGACATATCCGAGGACGGAATCGAGCAGGTGGCCAACATCGTCGACGCCATCGGCAACTACGACTTCACCGAGAACACGGTGAACGGCGAGCAGATAGAGGTCATAGCGGCGTCGGTGCGCAGCGCCAACCACGTGACCCAGTGCGCTTTGATGGGCGCAGACATAGCAACGGTCCCGTTCGGGGTCCTGAAGAAGATGGTAAGCCATCCCCTCACCGACAGGGGAATCGAAGCGTTCGTGGCAGATTGGGAGAAAGTCAAGTAGATGAGCACCACCGAAAGCAAGGAAAACAAGGCGGAAGCCGCCGAGGTCGTCACGGCCGAAGACGCGCCCAAGAAGAGGGGCCGCCCCAAGGGCTCGAAGAACAAGAAGACAGTCGAGGCCGAGAAGGAGGCGCTCGAGCAGGCGGCTTCCGACGGGGAGCAGCCCGCGAAGGACGAGAAGCCCAAGAAGGCTCCGTCCAAGGAGAAGGCCTCATCCGACGACAAGGACAAGAAGGCCGAGGCCGCCGACGCCTCGCATGCAGATGGCAAGCCTGCCCGCCGGCGCAGCACCAAGGTCAACGGCAACGGCAACGGCCAGCACCAGCAGCGCAACCAGGGAAGGGGCAACCAGCACCGCCAGCGGCGCCAGCGCGGCCAGCGGGAATACGCCCCCAGCGTCAGCAAGGACGAGCTCGCCGAGCTCAAGGTCCCCGAACTGCGCGAGAAGGCCGCCGAGCTCAACATCGACGCCTCGGGGATGAAGAAGGCCGACATGGTCGACGCCATATACGAGGCGCTCGCCATAGCCGAGGGCTTCATCGAGGTGGAAGGCATACTCGACATACTGCAGGACGGATACGGCTTCCTGCGCACCCAGGGATACCTGCCGTCCGAGAAGGACGTCTACGTCGGGCTGTCCACCATACGCCGCAACGGCCTGCGCAAGGGCGACACCGTGTCCGGAAACACGCGGCCTGCGCGCGAAGGCGAGAAGTTCGCCGCCATCCAGAAGGTCACGGCCATCAACGGCGTGCCCGTCGACGAGGTCAGCCACAGGCCAAAGTTCTCCGACCTCACGCCCGTGTTCCCCGACGAGAGGCTGGTCATGGAGCACGGCTAGGACCCGCTCACCGCGCGCGTCATCGACCTTGCCTCCCCGAGCGGGAAGGGGCAGCGCGG
>CBCTKQ010000049.1:0-10370 GCA_965147515.1 uncultured Eggerthellaceae bacterium
TCGTCTACCGCACCCAGCTGCTGAAGGACATCGGGCTGCGCCTTCCCGAGCATTGCTTCTACGTCGACAACGTCTTCGTGTACGAGCCTTTGCCTTACGTCGAGTCCATCTACTACATGGACGTCGACATGTACCACTACTTCATAGGCCGAGAAGGGCAGTCCGTCAACGAGGACACGATGATGTCGCGCATGGACCAGCAGATCAGGGTCACCAAGACCATGATCGACGCCATCGACGTCGAGAAGGTGGAGCCGAGGAAGCTGCGCAAGTACATGGAGAACTACCTGGCCATGATGATGTGCATCTGCTCGGTGTTCCTGCGCATGAAGAACACCCCGGAAGACGACGAGAAGCTTCAAGACGTTTGGGACTACCTGCGCGCGAAGGACGCGAACCTCTACCGCAAGATGCGGTACAAGGTGGTCAACTTCTGGACGAACCTTCCCACCGAGGCGGGCAGGCGCTTCGGGCTGGGCGGCTACCACCTGGCCCAGAAGGTGTTCAAGTTCAACTAACCTTCGCCGGACGGGCGGACGCGTGCCTACTCGAAACCAAGCAATGGGACGTCGAATCGGATGAGAGAGGCATGCGTCCGCTCGTTCGAAGCGAATCGTCCTTTACGCGATCACCTCTCGCTTGCGAGGAAGAACAACGCCATCGTGCCGGGCCCGGAATGCGCGCCTATCACGGGGTCGACGTAGTTGATCATGACGTCGGTCACCCCGAACCTCTCCTTCACGCGGCCCTCGAGGTACTGGGCGTCTTCAAGGCAGTCGCCGTGGGTTATGAACACCATCTGGTCGGCCAGGGGCTCGTTTCCCGTCTGGGCCATGTGCTCGACCAGCGCGTCGAGCGACTTCTTGCGCCCGCGGACCTTGTCGAGCGGGATGAGATGCCCTTCGTCGTCGACGTGCATGACTGGCTTGATGTTCAATATGGTGCCGGCCCAGGCGCTGGTCCTGGAAACGCGGCCCCCGCGGAACAGGAACATCAGGTCGTCAACGGTGAACCAGTGCGCCATGTGCAGCTTGTTGTCCTCAAGCCAGTCGCGCACTTCCTCGACGGAGGCGCCGGACTGGGCGAGCTTGCAGGCGTGCCAGACAAGAAGCCCTTCTCCGCCCGACGCTGCAAGGGTGTCCACCGCGTAAAGGCTTTGGGCGGGGTATTCGGGCGCCAGCTGGTCCATGAGCAGCCTTATGGCGTCGTACGTGCCCGAAAGCCCGCTGGAGAACCCGGCATAGAGAAGGTCGTATCCTTCGTCCAATTGCTGCCTTAACAGCCTTTCGGCCTCGTCGAGGTTGGGAAGCGAGGTGGTGATGACCTTGCCTTCGCGCATCATGGTGTAGAACTGCGCCAGGTCGGTGGTCGTGCCCTTCAGGTAGCTTTGATGCTGCTTCCCGTCGACCATGAACGTGAGGGGGAAGACCTCCAGGCCGAACTCGTCGATCATGTGCTCTGGAAGGTTGCAGGACGAGTCCGTGAGAATCTTGAAGGCCATGTTTCCCCGCTTCCGACGGATAAACTATACTGTTGAAGCAATTATATCCGACCGCCTGAAGGCCAGGCTTCGAAAGGCACATTGGTACCGAAGTGGCAAACGACTACAAAAACACGATGAATCTCCCACAGACCGACTTCCCCATGCGCGGAAACCTCCCCACGAACGAGCCGAAAAGGCTCGAGAAGTGGGAGAGCGAGGGCATCTACTGGAGGGTCTTGGAGAAGAACAAGGACGGCCGCCCGTTCGTGCTGCACGACGGGCCTCCCTACGCCAACGGCCCCATCCACATCGGCCACGCCTTCAACAAGATACTCAAGGACTTCGTGAACAAAAGCCACGCCCAGCGCGGGTATTTCACGCCTTACGTCCCCGGCTGGGACTGCCACGGCCAGCCCATCGAGCACATGGTCGAGAAAAGCCTCGGCCCTGAGAAGATGGCCGAGACGCCGCTTCCGAAGCTGCGCGAGCTGTGCCGCGAGTGGGCCACCGAGAACGTGGACCTGCAGCGCGAGGGCTTCAAGCGGCTGGGCGTCAACGCCGATTGGGAGCATCCGTACCTCACGTACACGCCCGACTACGAGGCGGGCAACGTCGAGCTTTTCCGCGACATGTACCTGAAGGGGTCGATCTACCGCGGACGCAAGCCCATCCATTGGTGCATGAACTGCCACACGGCGCTCGCCGAGGCCGAAATAGAGTACGGCGACGAGACGTCGCCCTCCATATTCGTCGCGTTCAAGCTCGACAGCGTACCCGGCGTGTTCGAGGCTGCCGGGGTGGAAGGCGACGCCTACGTGCTCATCTGGACCACAACCCCCTGGACGCTGCCCGCGAACACCGCCGTGTCCCTCGCGCCCGACGCCGACTACGTCATGGTCGATGCGGCAGGCAAGCAGATGCTCATGGCAGAAGAGCTCGTGAAAAGCGTTGCCGAGATCGCAGGGTGGGAAGGCTACTCGTTGGCGACGTCGGACGGCGAGCCCGTGCGCATCAAGGGAAAGCAGCTCTGCGGGCTGACCTACACCGCGCCCATCAGGCAGGACTTGAAGGGCACCGTGATCTACGGCGACCACGTCACCCTCGACACGGGCACGGGCGCCGTGCATACCGCTCCCGGGCACGGCCAGGACGACTACCTCGTCGCGCTGGAGTTCGACGTGCCGCTGCTCATGCCCGTCGACGACAACGGCGTGCTCACCGACGAGGCGGGGCAGTTCGCTGGGTTGAACGTCAACGACGCCAACCCGAAGATAATCGAATGGCTCGACCAGCAGGGCACGCTCATAGCCAGGCAGGACATCGTGCACTCCTACCCGCATTGCTGGCGCTGCCACGAACCCGTCATCTTCAGGGCCACCGACCAGTGGTTCGTGTCGATGGACGCGAACTCGCTGCGAGAGGATGCGCTCATCGCCATCGACAGGGAGGTGCAGTGGATCCCCGAATGGGCGCGCAACCGCATCTCTTCCATGGTCGCTGACCGTCCCGACTGGTGCATATCGCGCCAGCGCTCGTGGGGCGTCCCCATCCCCGTGTTCAAGTGCGCGAAGTGCGGCTCCACCGTTGCCGACGAAGGCACGTTCGAAGCGGTGATAGAGCTGTTCCGAACGCATGGGTCGGACGCCTGGTTCACGACCGACCCGAAGGACTACCTTCCCGCAGGCACGAAGTGCGCGAAGTGCGGGTGCACCGAGGTGGTCCCCGAGAAGGACATCCTGGACGTCTGGTGGGAAAGCGGGGTCTCCCACACCAGCGTGCTAAAGCACAGGGCGGGAGAAGGCCTGAGGTTTCCCGCCGACATCTACCTGGAAGGCTCCGACCAGCACCGCGGCTGGTTCCAGTCGTCGCTGCTCACGTCCGTCGGCTCGTACGGCGTCGCGCCCTACAGGTCCGTCATGCACTGCGGCTTCACCGTGGACGAGCAGGGAAGGAAGATGTCCAAGTCCTTGGGCAACGGCATCGACCCCGCCGAGATATGCGACAAGTTCGGAGCGGACGTGCTGCGCCTTTGGGTGTCCAGCGTCGACTACTCCCAGGACGTCAGCATATCCGAGGGCATCCTGAAGCAGGTGTCCGACGCGTACAGGCGCATCCGCAACACGTTCCGGTTCCTGCTGGGCAACTTGGACGACTTCGACGTTGAGGCCGACGCCACCGTCTCATGGGATGAGCTGGAGCCCGTCGACCGCTACATGATGGCCAAGACGGCCGCCCTGCTGGCCGACGTGGAGGAATCCTGGGACGCGTTCAGGTTCAATGGGGTGTACCGCGCCGTGTACGACTTCGTGAACGACCTGTCGTCGGTGTACATGGACGTCACCAAGGACCGCCTCTACTCCGAGGCGGCGGACTCGCCGCGCAGGCGTGCCGTGCAGACGGTGCTGATGAACATACTGGAAGTCCTGGTCCGCGTTCTTGCGCCAATCCTGTCGTTCACATGCGACGAGGTGTGGGAGTTCTACCCGCCCGCGGCAAGGAACGTGCCCGGACGCCCTGAAAGCGTGCAGCTCGCTGGCTGGCCAACACTTTCCGACTTCGCCCCGACCTTCACGGTCGAGCAGGCAGAGAAGGCCCTTTCCGACTTCTCCCCGGCCATCCAGGCCAGGGACGCCGTAACGAAGGCGCTCGAGGAGGCCAGGAACTCCAAGCAGGTCAACAAGAGCCAGGAGGCCGCGATCGAGCTTGCAGTGCCTGCGGAGGACATGCCTGCGCTGGAAGCGATCGGCAACGAGGCCCTGGCCGACCTGTTCATAGTCTCCGACGTCGCACTTCGCGAAGGCGACGGCTTCGAGGCCAAGGTGCTGCCGGCGCCTGGCGGGAAGTGCGAACGCTGCTGGAACTACCGCGAGCTTGGCACGGTTGCCGGCCATCCGGACGTGTGCGAGAGGTGCGCAGAGGTGCTGGATGGCGAGGCGCGATAGCCGAAAGGTGCACGCAAGGCGCCGAAACGCCGCCATCTTCGCGTCGATAGTCGTCGCTTGGCTGCTCGTCGACCAGGCCACGAAGGCGTTCTGCGAGTCGTTCGGCGTCGGCACGGTGATAGCCGGGCCGTTCTTCGGCGTGTTCGACCTCGCCCTCGTCCACAACACCGGCGCAGCCTGGGGGATGTTCGGCGACATGACGCTGGTGCTTGCGGTCCTTTCCCTCGTCGTGTGCGTGGCTGCGGCGCTGTACCTCTTCGTGTTCGTCCCCGACTCGTCGGCCTTGTGCGCAGTCGGGCTCTCGCTCGTCGTCGCCGGAGGCATAGGCAACGCCATCGACAGGTTCGCTAACATGTACGTGATCGACTTCATAAGGCCCATCTTCATCGACTTCCCGGTGTTCAACGTCGCAGACATCGGGGTCACGTGCGGCTGCGTGCTCTTCATCGCGTCGCTCTTCGTCGACTGGCGCAAGAACGGCGAGGCCGGCTGACCATGGGCAGAAGCGTATGCAACGTCGCAGGGCGCGAGCACGAAGGTATGCGGCTTGACGCGTTCTGCGCCGAGGCCGGCGTTTATGCCAGCCGTTCTGCTGCGGCAAAGGCCATAGGGGAGGGAAGCGTCCTAGTGAACGGCAGCGCTTCGCAGAAGAGCCATCTACTTGCTGCGGGCGACGCCGTCGTTTGCGAGCTTCCCGACAACGAGGCCGACACGCCGCTTCGCGGCGAGCCCATACCGCTCGACGTCAGGTACGAGGACGACGACGTCGTGGTGATATCCAAGCAGGCGGGGCTCATCTGCCATCCCGCCAACGAGCACAGGGACGGAACCCTGGTGAACGCGCTCATCCACCGCTACGGCGCCTCGGGGCTGTGCGACGTGCAGGGGGAGTCCGACAGGCTGGGCATAGTGCACAGGCTGGACGGCGACACCAGCGGGCTTATGCTGGCCGCGCGCACCGACCTCGCCGGCCGGCTGCTTATGGAGGCGATCGCCCGAAAGGACGTGGACAGGCGCTACCTGGCGCTCGTCCACGGAGTGGTTGTGCCCGAAACGGGGCTCGTGGACGCCCCCATCGAGAGATGCCCGTCCGACCGCACCCGCATGTCCGTCGGCGACGGGCCGTCTTCCAGGGATGCAACGACCACCTTCGCCGTTCTCGACCGGTTCGAGGGCGACGGCGCGTCCGACGGGTACACGCTGCTCGAATGCAAGCTGTACACGGGGCGCACCCATCAGATCCGCGTGCACATGCAGTACATAAAGCACCCAGTCGTCGGAGACGCCACCTACAACGCGCACGGGCCCAAGGACGCGCGCTCGCAGCTGGGCTTGACGAGGCAGTTCCTCCATTCGTACAAGCTCGGGTTCGAGCATCCGGTCACGGGCGAGGAGATGTCTTTCACGGACGGGCTCCCGGACGACCTCGCGAAAGCGCTCGAATCTGTCTCGGACAGAAGGATGTGACGAACATGGCCAAGAAGGTCCTCTTGGGAATAACAGGATGCATCGCCGCCTACAAGGCATGCGAAGTCCTGCGCGGGCTGCAGAAGAAGGGATGCGAGGTGGAGGTCGTGATGACCGCGAACGCGACGAAGTTCGTTTCCGCGCACACGTTTTCGGCCCTTTCGGGAAGGCCTGCGCTCGTCGACAACTTCGCCGACGGCGCCGATCCCATACCCCATATAAGGATGGCCGAGGAATGCGATGCCTTCCTCGTGGCCCCGTGCACGGCGAACGTGGTTGCGAAGATCGCCGCAGGCGTGGCGGACGACCTTTTGACCACGTGCGCGTTGGTGGCCCACGACAGGCTGGTCGTGGCCCCTGCCATGAACGTCCACATGTACGAATCCCCCGCCACCCAGCAGAACATCTCCACCCTCAAGTCGCGCGGCCTGCACGTCGTTGAGCCTGGAAGCGGATACCTTGCCTGCGGCGACACGGGCAAAGGGCGTCTGGCGGAAGCGGATGCGATAGTTGCTGCGACGCTTGGGCTTCTTGAACCCGGATCCAGCGGGCGCTTGCCGCTTTCCGGCTTCAAGGTGCTGGTGACGGCCGGCCCCACGGTGGAATGGATCGACCCGGTCAGGTACGTGTCCAACCCCTCCAGCGGGAAGATGGGGTTTGCCGTGGCGGAGGCCGCGCGCGACGCCGGAGCCGACGTGACGCTCGTGAGCGGGCCTGTGTCGCTCGGCGACCCCGAAGGCGTGGACGTCGTTCGCGTCGACACCGCAGCGGAGATGCTGGAAGCGTGCGAGAAGCACTTCGATGGCTGCGACATAGCCGTGTTCGCGGCGGCCGTTTCCGACTACAGGCCACGCATCCGCTCCGAAAGGAAGCTGAAGAAGTCCACCGACGGCGAAACGCTCGCCTGCGTCGAGATGGTCGAGAACCCGGACATCCTCGCAACGCTCGCAACGCGCAAGTCGCCGGGCCAGTTCGTCGCAGGCTTCGCGGCGGAAACCGACCATGTCGTCGAACACGCCCGCGAGAAGCTGCGTTCGAAGGGCGCAGACCTGATCGTGGCGAACCAGGTAGGAGAGCACAAGGGCTTCCAAGAGGACGGCAACGCGGCATTCCTCGTGTCCGACGGCGCGGCCCTGGAGCTTCCGTACATGCCGAAGCGCGAGCTTGCGGCCAAGATAGTGGAAGTCGCTTGCGACAATTTCAAGGTGTGCTAATATGTTCTAGCCCAATCGGGCGATGGTCGTCGGGACGTGGCGCAGTTTGGTAGCGCACTTGACTGGGGGTCAAGGGGTCGCAGGTTCAAATCCTGTCGTCCCGACCATTTTTTCCTCCCCACCACTCACATCTGATATCCAACCGCTCGTTTTCGGGCGCTTCTCCGTTCGCGGTCGCATTTGCGCTAAAAGCGTCCAGCTTGCCGAAGCAGACGGGGTTTCCGTAGGCTCATTTGATAAAGTCGAATGCATCCAACCGTCCCTTTTTCCTGGGCACGGACACGTTTCATGAGAACAGAAATGGGAGGGGGAAGCCCATGGAGATGCTCTTGTTCCTGATCGCATTTCCGCTTGTTGCGGCACTGCTGCTGGTCGTGCTGCGCTTCGACGGGGCCCGCGGTTTCGTCGTCGTCGCGTCTGCGGCGGCAATCGCCGTGGCGTCGGTTCTTCTCGTCGTCTTCAACGCAGGGTACGAGCAGGGGAGGATGTTCGAGTTCGCCTCGCCTATCGTCGACACCTTGTGCACGGCGATAAGCGCAGTATGCGTCGTGGTCGTGCTGGCCTTCGCCGTGAAGTACAGGAACCTTATATCCGGGCTGCTGGGAATCGTGCAGATAGTCCTCGTGGCGGTCGTCGAGTTCGGGTTCGCGCACGAGATGGAGGTCGCAAACGGCCTGTACGTCGACTACCTTTCCCTGGTCATGGCGCTCATCATAGGAATCATCGGGTCGGGGATCTGCGTCTACGCGCTCGGGTACATGAAGGACTTCCAGGCGCACGAACCCGAAGGGGCGAAGGACCGCCGCCCCACGTTCTTCGCGCTGATGTTCGTGTTCCTCTCCGCGATGTACGTCATCGTGTTCTCGAACAACATGACATGGATGTTCACGGGCTGGGAGGTCACCACCCTGTGCTCGTTCCTGCTTATCGGGTACACGAAGACGCAGGAGGCCATCGCGAACGCCTTCAGGCAGATAATCATGAACCTTGCGGGAGGCATAGGATTCATCCTCGCGCTGCTGTTCTGCGTCAGCCAGATAGGCACGCTGTCGCTGCGCGACTTCGTAGACATCGCGGTGCAGAACCCGACGTTCGCCATGGTCCCCGTGGTGCTTCTTGCGTTCGCCGGAATCACCAAGGCGGCGCAGATGCCCTTCCAGACATGGCTGTTGGGCGCCATGGTCGCACCCACCCCCACAAGCGCACTTCTGCACTCGTCCACCATGGTCAAGGCCGGCGTGTTCCTGCTGGTGAAGCTTGCGCCGTGCTTCCTCGTGAGCGCCATCCCGTCCATGATGGTGATGCTTGTGGGAGGCATCACGTTCATGCTCTGCTCGTTCATGGCCATATCCCAGACCAACGCCAAGCGCGTGCTCGCGTACTCCACCATCGCCAACCTCGGCCTGATCACCGCATGCGCGGGCGTGGGCACCCCCGAGGCAGTTTGGGCCGCCGTCTTCCTCATCATCTTCCACGCCATAGCCAAGTCGCTGCTGTTCCTCTGCGTCGGCACCGCCGAACACCACATCGGAAGCCGCGACATCGAGGACATGGACCTGCTGTTCGACCGCATGCCTCGCCTGGCGCGCTTCATGATGCTGGGCATCATGTGCATGTTCATCGCACCGTTCGGCATGCTGGTGGCGAAATGGGCCACGCTGGTGTCGTTCGTCGACATGGACCAGGTGGCACTGGTGCTCATGCTCGCCTTCGGGTCCGCCGCCACGTTCATGTTCTGGGCGAAGTGGATGGGCAAGCTGGCGGGAATCGCCGGAAGCCCCGAGAACGTAGAGGTCGACGTGCACCCCAGCGAGTGGTTCTCCATCCTGCTCATGGCCGTGCTGCTGGTCGCCGGCTGCGTGCTCATCCCCGTGATGTCGGCGACGCTCGTCGAGCCCTACGTCGTCCAGGTGTACGGAATGGCGGGGCAGGACATCGCCACCGACAACCTGTGGATCGCGAGCATATGCGTGGTCGTGGTCGTCATCGCGCTTTTCACGGGCCTCGGGCATTCGAGGAAGCGGAAGGTCGACGTCTATCTTTCGGGCGTCAGCGTCGACAACGAGGCGCGTTCGTTCCAGAACTCGCTTTCCGGGCAGACCGTCGCCACGGCCAGGAACTGGTACATGGCCGACTGGTTCGGAGAGGCGCGCGTCGCCCCCGTTGGGGTGGCGTTCAACAGCCTGGTCATGGCGGCCGCGATCGTCTTGGCGCTGTTCGGCGTCTCGCTGGCATAGGAAGGGGATGTCGATGAGCATCGAAGGGATAATCGTTCCGATACTGGGCTCCGTCGTCTTCGCGATACTGGCGCCCATCGTAGGATGCCTGCTTGCCGGCATCGACCGCGTGCTGTCCGCGCGTATGCAGGGCCGCGTGGGGCCGCCCGTCCTGCAGCCGTACTACGACGTGCGCAAGCTGATGGCCAAGGAAAAGGCCACCATAAACGGGGTGCAGGACGCCTACGTCGTCTGCGCGTTCGTGTTCGCCTGCGTTGCCGGAGGCATCTTCTTCACCGGCGGGAACCTGCTGATGTGCGTGTTCGTGATCACGCTTTCCAGCCTGTTCTTCATCATAGCCGCCTACTCGTCGCGTTCGCCCTATGCCGAGGCGGGAGCCAACCGCGAAACCATACAGGTCATGGCCTACGAGCCCATGGTGCTGCTGTTCGCGGTGGGTTTCTACATGGCCACGCAGCTTATAATGGCGCCGTACCTGTCCACGGGCGTCCCCGTCGGGTCGTTCGACGTGGCGGCCGTCTTCCAGCTCGACCAGCCCATCATCGTCTGGACGGCGCTCATCTTCCTGGGGCTGATGTTCATCCTCACCATAAAGCTTCGCAAGTCGCCCTTCGACCTGTCCATGTCGCACCACGCCCACCAGGAGATCGTGCGCGGCATGACCACCGAGATGTCCGGCTCCACGCTGGCGCTGGTCGAGGTGCTCCACTGGGTCGAGAACGTGCTGTTCCTCGGATGGGTCGGCATCTTCTTCGTCTGGGGCAACCCGTGGTCAGTCCTTCTGGGAGTCGGCGTCGCGCTGCTTGCCTACTTCCTCGAGATACTCATCGACAACAACTTCGCGCGCGTGAAGTGGCAGTTCATGCTGAAGTCCGCATGGCTCGTCGCCCTCGTCGGCGGAGGCGTCAACATCGCCGTCATGGCTTTCATATAGGAGGGTTGCATGGGATATTCGTCTAAGTCGCCCTGGGTGATCCACTACGACGGGTCCAGCTGCAACGGCTGCGACATCGAGGTGCTGGCCGCG
>CBCTKQ010000050.1:0-10356 GCA_965147515.1 uncultured Eggerthellaceae bacterium
GCCCTTGACCGCAGAGCCTTCGCCCGACATGTCGAACACGTAGAAGGTGTCCTGCATGGAGCGGCTGGGATGGTCGGGCGGGGCGTTCAGGGCCTCGAAGTTGTAGTAGTCGGTCTCGACCTCGGGGCCGGCGATGACCGAGTAGCCAAGCCCGAGGAACACCTGCGATATCTCGTCGATCATGCCGTTGATGAGATGGCGCGTGCCTATCTGCTGCGAGCGCCCCGGAAGCGTGACGTCCACTGCCGCAGCGTCGATGGAAGAGGCCAGCTCGGCGGCCGAGATGCGCGCCTTGGCCTCGTCGAGCGCCGACTCCACCTTCTCGCGGGCGGCGTTCACCGCCTTGCCCACCTGGGCGCGCTCTTCCTTGGGGACCTGCCCCATCGATCGCAGGTAGCCGGTCAGGCTTCCCGACTTTCCCACGACGGCGACCCTGATCGACTCGAGCTCTGCCGAGGTGGTCGCGTTGGATATGTTGGACAGTGTTTCTTCCGCAAGCGCGGAAAGCTCGTCGACTAAAGACATCTATAACCTTTCCCTTCTCGTGCAGGGAAACATTATAGGACTAATCAATCTATAGAAGCCTGTAAGTGACCGTACGTTTGCCCCATTTGGCCGCCGTGGTGGCGTTGGGGTCGAGCTTGACGTGCACGGCGCGGGTGAGATCGAGCGCGTTTCCGTACTTGGCGAACCCGCCTCCGTCGATGATGCGGGTGGTGATGGTGGTTCCGCCGTACGAAATCTGGATGGCGCGCTTGTTCCTGACGAGCGAGCCGTAGCCGGGGGTTTCCACGGCGATGGCGACGCCTTCGGTGCCTTCCTCATACTTCTCGCCGCTGGCGGTGTAATTGCCAGGAAGATAATATGCCGTGGCGTAGCCGGAATTCCAGCTGTTGCTCAAGGGCGCAACCCAGCCGCCTCCGCCGGAGTTGCCACCGCCGCCGCCGGAATTTCCGCCGCCGGAGTTGCCCCCGCCGGAGTTGCCGCCGCCGAAGTTCCCGGTGGTGTTGTTGGCGGTGTTCTGCGTTGCTTGCGCGATTGCTGCGGCCTGCGCCTTCAGCTCGTTGAGCTTCTCGGTGTTGGCAGCAACCTCCTCGGACACCTGGTCGACGACCTGCTGGGCCTCGTCGCGCTTGCGTTCGAGCTCGCCGAGCTTGGCCTCTTGCTCGTCCTTCTGCTTGGTCAGCTGGCCGGACACCTCTTCGAGCTCGGCCTTCAGGCGCTTCTGGTTCTCGACCTCGGCCGCCTGGCTGTCCATGATGGACGACAGGTAGTCGACGCCTTTGGTGAACTGCGACCAATCGGAGGAGCCGAACACCACGCCGAGCATGGCGGACAGGGCGTCGTTTTGGTAGTCGTACTTCATGGCCTCGCCAAGCGACTCTCGCCCGGCGAACATGGCGTCTTGGGCCACGATCGTCTGTTCGGCCAGGTCGTCGACCTTGGTCTGCATCTCGGCGATTTCGGATTCCAGCTGGGTGCATTCCGACGAGATGCTTGTAAGCTTGCTTTGCGCCTCAGCCAGGGAGTACTTGGCCGTGTTGACGGCCTGCTGGGCGTCGCTGATGCTGAGCTCGTCGGGCGCGGCGCTCGCATTGCGCGGAAGCAACGCGATGCTGAAGAAGGACAGCGTCACCGCCAGAAAGACGCTGATGCCCGTCCTTGTTATTCCGCAGCTTCTGTTCAAACGCTCTCCAATGTCGGGCCTGCATTGCAACACCTTCGATAGCGAAGGCGAACATACATACGAAGTTCAATTATCGCCGAGAAAATACGATTAGGCAAGGTTGCGCAAGCATGCGCTACATAATTACCACTGTTCGACGCAACAAGGCGTCGAGCCTACATGCGTTGGAGCTCTTCGGCATGGCGAAGCGACGACTCGGTTATGGAGCCCGAAAGCATGCGCGCTATCTCGCGCGTGCGCTCGCTGACGGACACCTCTTCTATGCGCGTGAACACCGCGTCTTCCCCGGCCTGCTTGCTGGCCACGTAATGAACGGAAGCCTTGGATGCGACCTGCGCAAGATGCGTCACCACGATTACCTGGTGCGTCTTAGCGAGTTCGTCCAGGACGTCGGCCAAGGCGAGCGCGGCAGCGCCACCCACGCCGGCGTCTATCTCGTCGAACACGAGCGTGGGGACCTCGTCGCGCGTGCCCATCGCCGCATGAAGCGCGAGCATTACCCTGGAAAGTTCGCCTCCCGAAGCTATCCTGGACAACGGGCGCGCCTGCATGCCTTGCCACGGGCGGAACAGAAACGACACCGTGTCGGGGCCGCTTTCGGACCAGCCTTCGAACGGCGCCATGTCAACCTGCACGACGAGTTCCGCTCCGGGCATGTCGAGCCTGGACATGGAGTCAGACACGGCGCAGGCAAGCTCGGGCGCGGCCGTCGCGCGCGCCTCATGGAGTGCGTCCCCTGCCGTCCGAAGGCCGGCCTCGGCCTGCATGAGGGCGGCGCGCGCCCGGTCCACGGCGGCGTCTGCGTCCTCGACCGCCTCGACGACCGCGCGCGCTTCTTCGGCCACGGCGCACACGTCGCCAACCGTGGGGCCGTATGCCCTGAACAGGGACTGGTAGGCCGCCACCCTTTCCTGCATCTGCTCGAGGGACGACACGTCCAAGTCGATGGCGTCGCGGTAGCGCGACACGTCACGTGCCACGTCTTCCACTATGTACACGGCCTCGCGCAAGGATTCGGACATGGGGCCGAGCGACTCGTCGGCCTGCGCGCCGTCGCAAAGCAGCGCTATGGCGGAATTGAGGGCGTCCAGTGCGCCGCCCTCGCCCGAAAGCGCGTCATGCGACTCGCCCGCCGACCTGGCCAGAAGCTCGGCGTTTTCGGCCTTGCGAAGCGAGGACACGAGATCGTCGTAGTCTTCCTGCGAAGGATCCAGCGACTCTATCTGGCGCAGCTTGAACCTGGCGTCCTCCACGCGCGCGTCGGACGACGCGACGCTTTCCACGACGTCGTCGAGGGCATGCCGGGCGGCCTTCGCCGCATCGAACGCCTCCTTGTAGCCGTCGAGCAGCCCGCTTCGGTCCGACGCGGCCCAAAGGTCGAGGTAGCGCCGTTGGGCGGCAGGCTTGGAGAGCAGCTGCTGGTCGTGCTGCGAGCACAGCCCGACATAGGGCGACACCGCCTCGGACAGCTCGGCGACGCTGGCCAGCCTGCCGTTCATCCTCACGTGCGACCTGCCGTCGGCCGAGACGCGCCTGTCAACCACGAGCTCGGCGTCGGTTTCCCCGCCGTCTTTGGAAGGCATGGCGCAAGCGGGCAGGAACAGCCTTCCCTGCACCTCGGCCTCCTTTTCGCCCTGCCGCACCATGTCGTGGTCGGCGCGCTGCCCCATGAGAAGCTTGCAGGAGGCGAGCAGCGCGGTCTTGCCCGCGCCGGTTTCGCCGGTGATGACGGTCAGGCCCTCGGACAGCCGCAGCGCGGCCTCGCGTATGAGCGCCAGGTTCCTTACTTGTATCTCGTCGATCATGCCTAGATTCTAACGCTTGTAGCTGCTGCGCCGGCGGTTTCCGTACTTCGAGCCCTTGCGCGCGGTGCTCTTCAGGTCGGCCAGCACGTCGTCTTCCGACGACCCCTCGTACTGCGACCGCAGCTTGACCACCTGGTCGCGTATGCGGGCCGCCTCTTCGAAGTCCATGTTGCTGGAAGCCGCGCGCATCTCGTCCTCCATGGACATGACCATGCGCATTACCTCGTCGCGCGAGAGCTGCGCGAGTTCCTTGTTGATCTGCTCGGCGTCGACCGACGCGGCCTCGTCGACTATGGAGTCCATGATGTCGTTGATGGCCTTGCGTATGGTCTGCGGCTCGATGCCGTGCTCGGCGTTGTACCTCTCCTGTATCTCGCGGCGGCGACGCGTCTCGGTTATGGCGCGGTGCATGGAGTCGGTCTCGCGGTCGGCGTACATTATGACCTTGCCGGACACGTTTCGCGCGGCGCGGCCGATGGTCTGTATGAGCGAACGGTGGTTGCGCAGGAAGCCTTCCTTGTCGGCGTCGAGTATGGCGACCAGCGTGACCTCGGGAAGGTCGAGCCCCTCGCGCAGCAAATTGATGCCGACCAGGGTGTCGAACGTGCCCTTTCTCAGCTCGCGCAGGATTTCGACCCTTTCCAGCGTGCCGATGTCCGAATGCATGTAGCGGGCCTTGATCCCCTGGTCGAGCAGGTGCTCGGTGAGGTCTTCGGCCATCTTCTTGGTGAGCGTGGTGATCAGCGTGCGCTCGCCCGCCGCTGCCCTCTCGCGCACCTCGTCGATGATGTCGTCGATCTGCGACAGCGACGGGCGCACCTCTATGACGGGGTCGAGAAGGCCCGTGGGGCGGATTATCTGCTCGACGAACGCCTGGCTGACCTTTTCCTCGTAGTCGCCGGGCGTGGCGGACACGTAGACGAACTGCGGGATGCGGTCCTCGAACTCGTCGAAGCGCAGCGGGCGGTTGTCGAGCGCCGACGGAAGGCGGAAGCCGTGCTCGGCCAGCGTGACCTTGCGCGAGCGGTCGCCTTCGTGCATGCCTCGGATCTGAGGGACGCTGACGTGGCTTTCGTCGATGATGCACAGGAAGTCGTCGGGGAAGTAGTCGATTAGGGTGTAGGGCGGCTCACCCGGGGCGCGTCCGTCCAGGTGGCGCGAGTAGTTCTCGATGCCCGAGCAGAAGCCCATGGTTTCCAGCATTTCGAGGTCGTAGTTGGTGCGCATCTCAAGCCGCTGCGCCTCGAGCAGCTTGCCTTCGTCGTTGAACTGCTGCAGGCGGTCGCGGAGTTCCTCGCGGATGGTGCTCAGCGCCTTGTTCATCTTCGGGCGGGCCGTTACGTAGTGCGACGCAGGCCATATGGGAAGCGCGTTGTAGGTGTTCAGCACCTCGCCGGTGACGTTGTCTATCTCGGCGATATCCTCTATTTCGTCGCCCCAGAAGTCGATGCGGAACGGATTGTCGGCGTAGGGCGGGAACACGTCCAGCGAGTCGCCGCGCACGCGGAAGGTGCCGCGCTTCAGCTCGTAGTCGTTACGGTCGTACTGGATGTCGATCAGCCCGTATATGACCTCGTCGCGGTCGGCAGGCTTGGACTTGTCGAGGAACACCGCCATGCCCGCGTAGTCCTGAGGCGAGCCGATTCCGTATATGCAGCTGACTGAGGCCACCACTATGACGTCGCGGCGCGACAGCAAGGCCGACGTGGCCGCATGGCGCAGCTTCTCGACCTCTTCGTTGATGGACGCGTCCTTCTCGATGAAGGTGTCGGACGACGGAACGTACGCCTCGGGCTGGTAGTAGTCGTAGTAGGAGACGAAGTAGACCACCGCGTTGTCGGGGAACATCTCCTTCAGCTCGGAGGCGAGCTGGGCCGCGAGCGTCTTGTTGGGAGCCATTATGAGGGTGGGCTTCTGCACGGCCTCGATGACCTTGGCCATGGTGAACGTCTTGCCGGACCCGGTGACGCCGAGCAGCGTCTGGTAACGAAGGCCGTCCTCGACGCCCTTCGCCAGCTTGTCTATGGCCTGGGGCTGGTCGCCCGAAGGCTCGTAGGGCGAAACCACCTTGAGAGGCGTGTTGGCAAGCCGCTCGACGTCGACCTTGCCTTCCATCTCCATTCCTTCGATGTTGCGCAGATGCGTTGACAATGCATGCCTTCCATATAGAACCTTTGTTCGTGTGATGGAAATGTATCACACGCAATCCGCGCAATCAACAGGAACACGAAATACGCACCGACGAAAAGGGGCGCAGATGTATCTTTCTCCGAACTTGCAGGATTGACAATTGAGCGAGCGGCCCAAATGCACAAGCCAAGCGTCCGCCCTGGGGCATCCGCGCAGCGTCAGGCAGCACTTCGGCCGTTCTAGGCCGAAGCGTTCTTATAGCCGTTCCACCAGCATAGGACTTGGTTGTAAAGCTCTTCCTTGGTGGAGTCGTTGTTGAACACGACGTCGGCGGCCTCGACCCTGTCGGCGTCGGTGATCTGGCGGGCGATGCGCTGTCGCACGTCGTCCTCGTCCCAGCCGGATGCCACGGCGCGCTCGATGCGCAGGTCGACAGGGGCCAGCACAGATATCACGACGTCGGCGCCGTACGCCAAGGAGCTTTCGCGGTTGCGGAACACTGAGTACTCGACCACGACGGCCTCGGCGCCCTTCTTCTCGAGTTCTTGGATAGTGTCGGTGAAGGACTCCTCGATGCGGGGCATGGTGATGCGGTTGAGCTTGCGGGTGTCAGCGGGCGTGGCGAACGCCTTGGCCGCCAGCTTGGGGCGCACGACCTCTCCGTCGGAATCGAATATGTCGTCCCCGAAGGCCTCCCGCAGGTCGTCCTTGACGACCTCCCACTTCAGGATGTCGTGGCCTACCTTGTCGAGGTCGATGAGGTCGAGGCCTTGTTCGACAAGGGCCTTGCTTGCCGTGGACTTGCCCGAACCCATTCCCCCGATGACGAAAATCTGCTTCATGGCGCATCAGCTTCCTGCTTGGATTGGAAGAAATCTTATTGCATCTTACAACAAAAGAGGCCCGCTGAAACCAGCGGGCCTCCTTTTGTCGGTGGTGCAAGATTGTTGGGTGCTTCAGGCTACTTGCCCTCGGCCTCCTCGAGCGCCTCGTCCTGCGCGGCGGCAGAAGGCTCTGCGGTCTCCATGCCCTGCTCAGCTGTCTCGTTGGCGTCGATCTCTTCCTGCAGCTTCTTCTCGTCAGTCATTTCAGACTCCTTTTCCGGCTCCTCGGCCGGCTCTTCCTGGGCTGCCTCGGAAGCCTTCTCATCCGCTTCTTCCATTGCCTCTACTTGCGCATCCGCGGACGGCTCGGCAGCCGGCTCATCAGATGTTGTCTCATTATTGACCGTATCCGCCTGGGCTGCGTCGTCGTCGCCCTTCTTGTCACCGGACTGATTGTTTTCTGCAAGGCTTTCGTCAACATCGATTTCGAAGCCCAGCTCTTCGGCGGCGGCCTTCATGGAAAGCGAGATGCGGCGGCGGTCGGTGTTGATGTCCATGACCTTGACCTTCACCTCGTCGCCCTGCTTGGCGACCTGCGCCGGGGTGTCGATGTGCTTGGGAGCCATCTCGGAGATGTGCACCAGGCCCTCGACGGAGTCTTCGAGCTCGACGAAGGCGCCGAACGGCACGAGCTTGGTGACCTTGCCGTCGACGATGGTGCCCACCGGGTAGTTCTCGACGAGCTTGAGCCACGGGTCCTCGGTGGTCTGCTTCAGGCCGAGCGAGATGCGCTCGCGCTGCAGGTCGACGTCCAGGACCTCGACCTCGACCTCGTCGCCGACCTTGACGACCTCGGAGGGATGGTTGACGTGGTTCCAGGAGAGCTCGGAGATGTGCACCAGGCCGTCGATTCCGCCGAGGTCGACGAACGCGCCGAAGTCGACGATGCTGGAGACCTGGCCCTTCAGGCGCATGCCCTTCTTGAGCTTGGACAGGATCTCGGTGCGCTCGGCCTTGCGGCCCTCCTCCAGAAGGACGCGGCGCGAGAGCACGACGTTGTTGCGGTTGCGGTCCATCTCGATGACGCGGGCCTCGATTTCGGTGTTGAGGTACATGTCGAGGTCCTTGACGCGACGGAGGTCGACCAAAGACGCAGGAAGGAACCCGCGCAGGCCGATGTCGAGGATCAGGCCGCCCTTGACGACCTCGATGACCTCGCCCGTGACGACCTCGCCGGCCTTGAACTTCTCTTCGACCGCGATCCAGGCGCGCTCGTACTCGGCGCGCTTCTTGGAGAGGATGAGCCTGCCGTCCTTGTCTTCCTTCTGAAGGACGAGCGCCTCGATGTGGTCGCCAAGGTTGACGATCTCGGACGGGTCGACGTCCTTGCGGATGGAGAGCTCGCGGACGGGGATGACGCCCTCGCTCTTGAACCCGATGTCGACCAGCACCTCGTCGTGCTCGAGCTTGACGATGACGCCGTCTACCAGGTCGCCTTCGTCGAAGTCGGTCAACGTGCCGTCGATCATGGCGTTGAGCTGGTCGTCCGTCACGTCATCGAACTGGATGACTGACGTGTTCTTGATCTCGGTCAAAACGGACCCCTTTCAAACTTGGGGACCCTTTGCTCATGATGTGTGTTACTTACCATGTCCGTTTGCAAATTGCTGACGAATAGTACGCAAAACCAACATGTCTCAAGGGCCAATATTGCTTTCTACCTGCCATTTTTGACAAGTAAGGAGCAGTATAGCATTGAAAGCAGACCCGAACGGCGAAGTTTCTCGGAAATCACGGAAGTCGCAGCAGGGCGAACCGAGCCGTTCGAGAGGGTTGTGGAAGGCGAAAGAACTTGCCGACGCCGTGCCCGAGGCGGCTATGCCTCCTTCAGCGCCTGGGCGAGCTGGTCGGCGCAGCTGGTGGGCTTCCGGCCGCAGGTGTTGCCCTCGAGCAGCTCGATGACCTCGGAGGCCTTCATGCCCTTGACCAGCTTCCCTATGGCCTTGAGGTTGCCGTCGCATCCGCCCTGGAACTGCACGCTTTCGATGACGTCGCCGTCGGTCTCGATGGATATGCCGCGGGCGCACACGCCCTGGGGCCGGTAGTTTATGGTTGCCATGTCCTCCCCTTCCGTCACGCGTCGAACGCAGCGCGGGCTAGTAGCCCATCTCGTGGAGGCGCTCGTCGTCTATTCCGAAGTAGTGGCCGATCTCGTGGATGACCGTCTTGCGGATCTCGTCGACCATCTCCCTGCGCGTGGAGAAGCACCTCTCGTGCGGGCCCTGGAATATGGTGATGACGTCGGGCGCGTCGAGCTCGTAGCCGTCGGCGCGCTCGACGAGGTTCACCCCGTCGTAGAGCCCCAGAAGCTCGTCGTCGTAGAACGAGCCGCCGAGCGAGCACGGGTCGTCCAGTGTGCCCAGGTGATACTTGTCGGGCTCGTCCTCGACGACCACGACGATGTTGTCGAGCGCCTCCAGGAACCTGTCGGGAATGAGATCCAGCGCCTCGGCGACGGTCCGTTCGAATTCTTCGTGGGTCATCTTCATGCGAGGCATTATAGCAATGAGCCATTGGAACACGCGCGGAAGGAGCGGAAGAATCCGTGCTCTCCGCAGGGCTCGGCTCCCGCGGCGTGGGTTTTGGCGGAGGTTCTGCGGAACTCGGCGCCGCTTCGCGGCGCCTCAGACAGTCCTCGAACCCCGTCTCCGCCAAAACCCGCACCGCAGCCTCGCAAGCGGATTCGCAACGGATTCTTCCGCTCCTTCCGATTGGCTTGATGCGTCGGGGCGAGGACCGTTCGCCCCGACGCGTCGTAAGCAATTCTTCCTAGATCGCGTCCTCGCCGCGCTCGCCCGTGCGGATCCTGACGACCTCTTCGACGGGGCTGATGAATATCTTGCCGTCCCCCACCTCGCCCGTCTGCGCGGCGCCCAGGATCACGTCGACGATGCCGTCGACGTCGGCGTCGTTCGCGACTATCTCGAACTTCACCTTCGGCACCATGTTCAGCATCACCTCGGTGCCGCGGTAGTACTCCTTCCAGCCGTGCTGGTTTCCGCACCCGTTCACCTGGCTTATGGTCATGCCTCCCACGTTCGCCGCGAACAGTGCGTCCTTCAACGGCTCGAGCTTCTCGGGCCTGACTATCGCGATTATCCTCTTCATTCCAGATCACCCTTCCTAGTCGAGTCCGACGAACGCCGGGTACGCCGACTCGCCGTGTTCCGCAACGTCGAGGCCTTGGGCCTCCGCCTCGGGCGACACCCGCAGGCTACCCTTGAAGCATGCCTTCACCACGAGCGCCAGCACCACATCGCACATGCCCACGAATGCGATGGTCACCACGATGCCCAGCACCTGCGCTCCAAGCAGGTGGAAGTCGCCGGTGTAAAGCAGCCCTCCGAAGTCGGTCCAGGAAAGCTCGGGGACGCAGAAGATGCCTGTCAGGACGCCTCCCAGGATGCCGCCCACGCAGTGGCAGCCGAAGGCGTCGAGCGCGTCGTCGTAGGCCAGCTTCTTCTTCAGCCATGATATCGCCCAGAAGCATGCCGGCGACACTATCAGCCCGAACAGGATGGCCGCCCACGGCTCGACGAAGCCCGCCGCAGGCGTGATGGCCACAAGCCCTGCGACCAGGCCCGTAGCTGCGCCGACGAGCGTGGGCTTCTTCACCACTATGCGCTCGACCAGCATCCAGGAAACCACCCCCGCGCCGCTTGCGCACACGGTGTTCACCAGCGCGAGCGCCGCCACGCCGTCGGGGGCGAAGGCGGAACCGGCGTTGAAACCGAACCAGCCGAACCACAGCAGCGCCGCGCCCAGCGCGATGAACGGCACGTTGTGCGGCCTGTAGCTCATGGCTCCGAAGCCGTGCCTTCTGCCCACCATCAGTGCGAGCACGAGGGCC